>DATMEI010000935.1:0-7076 GCA_035556995.1 Streptomyces sp. | reverse complement strand
CTACTCGGGCTGCCGCCAGTACCGCGAGAACCTGGCTGAAGCGCTGGCAGCCCTGAAGGCGGAGGGCCTGGAGCCGCCCCGCGTCGACAAGCTGCGGCACTACTTCAACCATCCCGGCTTCATCGGTCCCATGGCCGACGGCGTGCTCACCGCCCTCGCGGCGCTCCCGTCCGGCGTACGGGACGGCGCGCACCTCGCCTTCACCACCCACTCCATCCCCACCGCCGCAGCCGACGCCTCCGGGCCGCCACAGGCACACGGCCCGGGCGGCGCGTACGTGGCGGAGCACCTGGATGCTGCCCGGCTGGTGGCGGAGGCCGTACGGGAGCGGACCGGCGTCGAGCGTGAATGGGAGCTGGTCTACCAGTCACGCAGCGGTCCGCCGCACGTGCCGTGGCTGGAGCCGGACATCTGCGACCACCTGGAGTCGCTCAGCGCTCAGGGCGCGCCCGCGGCCGTGATGGTGCCCATCGGCTTCGTCTCGGACCACATGGAGGTGCTCTACGACCTCGACACCGAGGCCACGGCCAAGGCGGCCGAACTGGGCCTGCCCGTGGCCCGGTCCGCCACGGTCGGAACCGACCCGCGTTTCATCGCTGCGATCAGGGAACTGGTGCAGGAGCGTGCGGCCACCGAGCGTGGCGCGCATCCCGAACGCTGCGCCCTGGGGACGCTGGGACCCAGCCACGACGTGTGTCCCGCGGGCTGCTGCCCGGCCAGGACGCCGAAGCCCGCGGCAGCGGGCGCGGACAGCCCTTACGCGTAAGGACGCCGGACCGGCGGCGGCCGGACCGTACCGCCCAGGGCCAGCACAAGAGCAAGCCGAGCAAGGCAGAACAAGCAGAGCAACATGACCGAGCACGAGCAAGGAGAATCGTGAGCCCCCAGCTGGACCAGCTCAAGGCCGAACTCCTCGAACTCGCCCTGGAAGCCGCCCACCGGGCCGGCGCACTCCTCCTCGACGGACGCCCCGCGGACCTGGGAGTCGCGGCCACCAAGTCGAGCGCGGTCGACGTCGTCACGGAGATGGACCTGGCCTCGGAGAAGCTGATCACCGGCTATCTCTCCGATCACCGTCCCGACGACGGGTTCCTGGGCGAGGAGGGAGCGTCCTTCGAGGGCTCCAGCGGAGTCCGCTGGGTCGTCGACCCACTCGACGGCACCGTGAACTATCTGTACGGCCTGCCGAGTTGGGGCGTCTCCATCGCCGCCGAGTTCGAAGGCGAGACCGTCATCGGAGTGGTCGAAGCCCCGCCGCGCCGCGAGACCTTCCGCGCCGCTCTGGGCCACGGCGCCTTCTGCAACGCCCAGCCCCTCAGCTGCCGTACCGCACCACCGCTCGACCAGGCGCTGGTCGCCACAGGCTTCAACTACGTCGCCGAGCGCCGCGCGGCACAGGCGGATCTGGTCCGGCAGCTCATCCCGCGGGTCCGCGACATCCGCCGCTCCGGGTCCGCCGCCGTCGACCTGTGCGACGTGGCCGCCGGAAGGCTCGACGCCTTCTACGAACGGGGCCTGCACACCTGGGACCTGGCCGCCGGTGATCTCATCGCCCGCGAGGCGGGCGCCCGTACGGGAGGCCGTCCCGGCCTCGCACCGGACGGTGAGCTGGCCGTGGCAGCGTCCCCCGGCGTCTTCGAGATCCTCCAGCCGCTGCTGGACCGCCTGGGCGCCTGGCACGACTGAGCCCCGGGCGGCTGGGCACCCGGGGCTCGGTCATGGGGATCGTCTGCGGTTGTCTGCGGATCCGGGTGGATCCGGGTGGATCCGGGTGGATCCTGCTGGTCAGCGGCCTCGGCCGCGCCGCGGGGGTCTCAGGCTGTGGCGGCGCCGACTTCCACGCCGTGCTCGGCGGCGATACGGCGGAGGTCCTCCAGCTCGGCCTGCTCGACGTCCACGAGGAAGTCGTCGCCCGACTCGCGAGCGCGGCTCAGATCGGTTTCCGTGCTCTGTATACGCTGCAGAATTCCAGCAGTGAACGCGTCCATGGTGCGCCCCCTCGTCATGGGTCGGTGGCACGGGGTGTGTGCCGAGGGTTCTTGTCGATCATGATCACGAGGTGCTCCCTGGCTGGACGGTCGGCAGCCGGACCGACTGTCTCTCAGTCGGGGTGGCTAGCCGCCTACAGGGCGTGATCGCGGGGTGTGCCCCTCGTCCTCCCCGCTCGCAACCTCAGAGAAACCTCAAGTTCCCAAAAAATCTCGCGGTCACGGGCAGACCGGCTCTTACCCCCGATTTACCGAGGTACGGGGCAGGATGAGCGCACTGCGACCTCCCGTTCACAGCACACTCGCAGGACACTCATGACAGAGGGAAAGGACAGCGCCGTGCGCGTACTCGTCGTCGAGGACGAGCAACTGCTCGCCGATGCCGTCGCGACCGGGCTCCGCCGGGAGGCCATGGCCGTCGATGTGGTCTACGACGGCGCGGCGGCGCAGGAGCGCATCGACGTGAACGACTATGACGTCGTCGTCCTGGACCGTGACCTCCCTCTCGTTCACGGTGACGACGTCTGCCGCAAGATCGTCGATCTCGGGCTGCCCACCCGGGTGTTGATGCTCACGGCTTCCGGCGACATCAGCGACCGCGTCGAGGGGCTGGAGATCGGAGCGGACGACTATCTGCCCAAGCCCTTCGCCTTCGCCGAGCTGATCGCGCGTGTACGGGCGCTGGGGCGCCGCACCACATCGCCGTTGCCGCCCGTGCTCGAGCGCTCCGGCATCAAGCTCGACCCCAACCGGCGTGAGGTATTCCGCAACGACGCCGAGATCCAGCTCGCACCGAAGGAGTTCGCCGTTCTCGAGGTGCTGATGCGCGGGGAGGGGACCGTCGTCTCCGCCGAGCAGCTGCTGGAGAAGGCGTGGGACGAGAACACCGATCCGTTCACCAACGTCGTGCGGGTGACGGTGATGACCCTGCGCCGCAAGCTCGGTGAGCCCGCGGTGATCCACACCGTCCCCGGCGCCGGATACCGGATCTGATCGCCGATGGCTTCCTCCACTACGCCCTCGGGGTCCGCACAGGCGCCTCAGCCGCCGATGCCTGCGTCGGCGCCGCCGAAGCCCACATGGGATCCACGCGAACCCTCGCGCCCGCATCCCTGGCTGCGGCCGACCATCCGTATACGTCTCACGCTGCTCTACGGCGGGATGTTCCTCATCGCCGGCATGGTGCTGCTGGCGATCATCTATCTCCTCGCCGCGCAGGCACTGCACGAGGGCAGCAAGCTGCCCTTCCGCATCCTCAACGCCAACGCGCAGTTGACGTCCGACAGTTGCCCGGGTCTGACCGGCACGCTGCCGAGCGAGCAGTTCATGGAGCGGCTGGGGGAGTGCACCGACGCGCAGCGCGCCGTCGCCCTTGACGAGCTGCTGCAGCGCTCGCTGATGGCGTTGCTGGGCCTCGCGGTGGCTGCCTTCGCCTTCGGCTATGTGATGGCCGGACGGGTGCTCTCGCCGCTCGGCCGCATCACCAGGACCGCGCGTCAGGTCGCCAGCTCGGATCTCCACAAGCGGATCGAGCTGGAGGGACCGGACGACGAACTGAAGGAACTCTCGGACACCTTCGACGAGATGCTGGACCGGCTGGACCGCGCCTTCACTGCGCAGCAGCGCTTCGTCGCGAACGCCTCGCACGAGCTGCGCACCCCGCTCGCCATCAACCGCACGCTGCTGGAGGTCCAGCTCTCCGATCCGGAGGCGTCGCCGGAGCTTCAGCAGCTCGGCAAGACACTGCTGGCGACGAACGAGCGGAGCGAACAGCTGGTGGAAGGACTGCTGCTGCTCGCACGCAGCGAGAACGAGATCATCGACCGCAAGCCCGTCGATCTGGCCGAGGTTGCGGGCCAGGCGGTCGAGCAGGTGCGGGTCGAGGCGGAGCGCAAGGGCCTGGAGCTGGGAGGGGTGCGCCAGCCCGCCTACGTACAGGGGAACGGGGTGCTTCTGGAGCGTGTGGCTCTCAACCTCGTGCAGAACGCGGTGCGTTACAACCAGAGGGAGGGCGGATGGGTCGCTGTCGGTACGGAGGCTCTGCCGGGACACGCGGCGCTTGTGGTGGAGAACACGGGCCCTGCCGTCCCGGCGTACGAGATCGACAACCTCTTCGAGCCCTTCCGGCGGCTGCGCAGCGACCGGACCGGCAGCGACAAGGGCGTCGGGCTCGGTCTGTCGATCGTGCGGTCGGTGGCCCGTGCCCACGGCGGCACGGTGACGGCGGAGCCACGGGAGGAGGGAGGGCTCGTACTCCGGGTCGTACTGCCGGTCTGAGATCCGCACGCTCGCGCGGACGGGCTCCCGGGTTCGCTATATGCGGAATTTTGTCCGGCGGTGCGCATCGAACGCTGTTGTGATCGATCACACACCCGAATTCGCGGGCTTCCACCCTCGGTGATCTCGGTAAGTGAAGAATTACCGGAAAATCCAGGTTTCCGCAGGTGGAGATCGTGGGCAGTACCCGGGGTGCGTGCGCGCAGCGCGACTGGGGGACCGTTTAAGGTCCTCCTCGGCAGCCGACGCGATCACCTCTTCAGGGGTGCGGTTGGGTGTCGATTGAGTAACAGACCTTGATGTGAGGCAAAATCTCCGCCTCAGGTCGGGCACAAGTCCGGCCTCTCACGCGTTACGTGCGCTGGAGACACCGCAGATACCCAGAGGGGGAGAGCGACATGGCAACGGACTACGACACCCCACGCAAGACCGATGACGACGTCAACGAGGACAGCATCGAGGAGCTGAAGGCCCGGCGGAACGACAAGTCCGCGTCCAACGTGGATGTGGATGAGTTCGAGCAGGCCGAGGGTCTGGAGCTCCCAGGTGCGGACCTCTCCAACGAGGAGCTGTCCGTCCGGGTGCTGCCACGGCAGGCCGACGAATTCACCTGCATGAACTGCTTCCTGGTCCACCACCGGTCCCAGCTGGCCGCCGAGAAGAACGGTCAGCCGATCTGCCGCGACTGCGCGGCCTGAGCGGAGTGGGGCTGCCGTAGTGGCGGACGACGACGCGCGTGACGACGAGCGAGGCGAGCCTGACCAGCCTTCCTCGCTCGTACCGATGCCCGCGAAGCCGCGCCCTCGCGCCCGTGTCCCGTGGCCGCGCAGGGGGCGCGGCGCTGAGGGAGGCAGGGACGCCGGGGCGGGGGGCGCGGAGGTAGTCGTGCCGCATGACGATTCAGGCAACAGAAGTGAAGCCGAGAAGCGCGGAAAGCTGCGCGGCTTCCTCGGCGTGGTCGCCGACCGCGTCATCGAGATCGCGCCCCGCGTCCCGGTGCGCGATCTGGCGACCTTGCGCGAGCAGTTTCCCGGCCTCGGCCCGGAAGAGATCGCGGACAAGCTGGTCGCCGGAGCATCGCGCGGATCGGCGACCGTCGGCGCGGGGGTGGGCGCCGCCGCGATGCTGCCCGTGCCGCCCGCGATGCCGGCCGAGCTGGCTGCCGAGATCGTCGGCGTCGCCTCGGTTGAGCTGAAGCTCATCGCCGAGCTGCACGAGGTGTACGGGCACCGCCCGCCCGGCAACCTCAAGCAGCGCACCGCCGCATACCTGGGGGCGTGGACCTCCGAGCGCGGCATCGACATCACCAGACCGACGACGCTGAACGCCGCCCTCGGCGGCCAGATGAAGCGCGAGCTGCGCCAGCAGCTGCTCAAGCGCACCGTGCGCAATCTCCCGAACCTCACGCCGTTCATGGTGGGCGCCGCAGTGGGCGCCGTGATGAACAGCCGCGACACGAAGAAGGTCGCCGAAAAGATCCGCGAGGACCTCCGCGCCCTCGGCAACGGCTGGGAGGCGCTGCCGCACGGCCGGTACGGCGAGGGCGACGGCGCAGAGCCAGGCAGAGCCGCCCTGCCGCCCTCCTGACGATGCCGCCCTCCTGACGACCCTGCTCACTCAGCCTGAATGCGGCTCCGCGCCGGTCTCACCGCGTGCTGCGGGCACTCCGGGGGCATCGGCCGCCGGGGACGCGGAGAGCGCCTCGGCCAGCCGCTGAGGGAAGCGTGTGGAGAGGTAGACGTAGGGCGTCGGATCCGCGGGATCGCTCACCTCGACGCGAACCGCAGTGCGGATGTAGCTGCGCAACAGCATGTGAGCACGCGGGTCCGCCTTGTGCGTACGCCAGGCGAAGGCCTCCTCCTGGTCCAGCACGTGTGCCGTCCCCAGAGCCGACAGCGGTACACGGGCGTCGCCCGCGACCAGTGACCCGGCGACGACACGGATGCGTACAGAGCCGTAGGAGCTGACCAGAACGGCCGCGAGTGCCGCCCCGGCCACCAGCCCGCCCAGTGTCGGCAGGGTGCCCAGCGGAAGCATGAGCAGCCCGCCCGCGAGGCCCACCAGGGCGACGATGAGCCACCAGGAGCGAGGGGCGGTGAGGCGTTCGTCGTAGGGCCGTTCCCGAGCAACCATGCATCCAGCTTGGCACGGCTCCCGCGCCGCTCCGGCGGGCGCCCCGGGCCCGCACGGCCCGTCCTGCGTGGTCGCGGAGGTAAGGTCTGCACCCGTGAGTGCAGACCGACCGCGGACCGCGCCCGACCCTACGGACCGGCCGGTACCGCCCAAGAGATCGCTGACGCCCCCGCCCGGCGCCGTCGCTGCGGTACGCCACCCCGGCGCTCCGGCCCCCGGCGAGCTGCTGGGCTCCCACTACGAGCACTGTTTCGGCTGCGGCGGCGGCCAGCCTCACGGTCTGCACCTGGCGACCAGGGCCGGTGAAGGCGTCAATGTCACAGCCGAGTTCACCGTGCGTCCTGTGCACCAGGGCGCTCCCGGTCTGGCACACGGCGGCGTGCTGACCACGGCGCTGGACGAGACGATGGGGTCCCTGGGCTGGCTGATGCATGTGATCGCGGTGACAGGGCGGCTGGAGACGGACTTCGTCCGTCCGGTGCCGGTGGACACCGTGCTGCATCTGGGCGCGACGGTCACAGCCGTACACGGGCGGAAGATCTTCACCAGTGCCGCAGGCCGCATAGGCGGCCCTGACGGGCCCGTCGCCGTACGGGCCGACGCCCTCTTCATCCAGGTGAAGGTCGAGCACTTCACCGACCACGGACGGGACGAGGAGATCCAGGCCGCGATGGCCGA
>DATMEI010000934.1:0-10834 GCA_035556995.1 Streptomyces sp. | reverse complement strand
CGCCGCCCGCCCAGCCGCAGCCCTGCCAGCGCCAGCGCCACGCCGCCGAGCAGCAACGGCAGCCCGTAGGCGGCTCCTTGGGAGGCGAGAAGCGCGTACGAACCGGCGCAGACGCCCAGCAGTCCGCCGAGCGTGAGGCAGGTGGTGGTACGGCGCACGGTGCGGGGGACCTCCGCGCTGCGTCCGTAACCCCTTGCGTCCATCGCGGCTGCCAGTGCGACGGACCGCTCCAACGCGCCCTCCAGCACGGGCAGTCCGACCTGGAGCAGCGCGCGTATGCCCTTGTCGTTGCGCCCGCGCAGCCGGCGTGCGGCCCGCAGCCGCTGGACGTCGGCGACGAGGTTGGGTGCGAAGGTCATGGCGACGACGGCGGCGACCCCCGCCTCGTAGAGCGCGCCGGGAAGGGACTTCAGCAACCGTGCAGGGTTGGCAAGGGCGTTGGCGGCGCCCACGCAGATGAGCAGCGTGGCCAGCCTCAGCCCGTCGTACAGCGCGAACACCAGCCCTTCGGCGGTGACCCGGCCACCGATGCGTACGCCCTGTGCCCAGTCGGGCAGCGGCACTTCGGGGAGGGTGACGAGCACGAGACTGCCGGGGATGGGGGAGCCGAGGAAGAAGGCGAAGACGAGACGGATCACGAGCACCGCCAGGCCGAGTTTGAGGAACGCACCGTACGAGCGCGCCCAGGGGGCGTCCGTACGGCGCGCGGCGACGACGTACCCCGCGACGGCGCACAGCAGCATCAGCAGCAGCGGGTTCGTCGTGCGCGAGGCGGCGGTGGCCAGTCCGAGCGCCCACAGCCACCACGCACCGGGGTGCATGGCGAGACCGCGCCTGGCCTGCGGCGCGCGCAGACGGGCGGCAACGCCGGGGCGCAGCCGGAGACTTGAGGGGTGGGGCCCGGTCATGCGGTCACCGGCGGCGGCGTGACTGCCGTACGGCTGCCGCGGCGAGTACGGCGACGCCCGCGATGCCGGCGCCGATGCCGGCCACCGGGCCGAGGCCGCCGTCACCCTTGCCGCCGCTCTCACCGCCGCTGTCCTTGCCGTTGCCGTTGCCGGAGGGGCGGCCGTTGCCCGAGTCCTTCTGCTCTCCCGAGACCTGTTCGCCGCAGCCTCGCTCCGGATAGCCCTCGATGGCGCACAGCAGCGCTTCGGAGTTGTAGCGCAGCGGCTTGGCGGCTGCGGCGAGCGCTTCGGCGGCGCTTGCGTCGTCGGCTACCTGGGCGCAGACGGTGCGCGCCTTCGGCGGGGTCTCGCCGCGAGGTGCGTGTGCCGAGGTGCCGAAGTCGATGCTGAGCGCGATGCGTTTGCGGTCCTTCTTCGCTCCGGTACGTTCACAGACCGCGCCGAAGTCGGCGCGGCCGCGCGGCTTCGCCGCGTCCCCGGAGTTCTCGCTGAGGGCGAAGCGGAAACCGAGCGCTGTGCCGTCCTCGGGACGCAGCACGGACGGCCCCTCGGTGGCGTACTTCCAGCCGCCGCTCTCGCTCCCCTCCCAGAATGACCAGTACCGGTAGCTGCCCGAATCCCGGGCCGGTGCTGCTTCCCGGTTTGTTTCCTGCGCCGCGGCCGTTCCCGTCCCCGACGCGAGAAGCAACGCGAGCACGGGCATCCCGAGCACGGAGGGGCAGAGCCGGGCGCGCCACACGCCTCGCGCTCTCACAGCCCTTGCCGCTTCCGGCGCCCGCTCAGGAGGAAGCCGACGCCCGCACCGCCCGCGAGACCGGCACCGATCAGGGACCAGGTCAGTACGCTGCTGTCGCCGTCCTGCCCCGCGTCGCCTTCGGCGCCTGCCGAACTGTCCGGCATACGGGCGGGCTTGGGGCCGGTGGCGTTGAGGCGGCCGAGCAGGTCGGCGCCCTTGAGCTTCGCCGGGTCGCCGCCTGTGGCGTGCACGGCGAGCATGACTCCGCCGATGGCGGCCGGGTCGTTCCCCGCCTTGTCCCAGGAACGGAGTTTCCCTGTCAGCCAGTTGAGGGACTTCTCCGCCTCGGCGTGGTGGCCGCCCGCGGCCAGGGCGATGACGGCGTCGGCGGTGTTCGCGTAGTCGGGGCCGCCCTTGGCGCCGGGCGTCACCGCCCGCAGATGACCGCTGTTCTTCCTCAGTACGGAGGCCAGGTACGCGGCGCCGGCGCCCGCGGCCTCCTCGTGTCCGCGAGGCTGCTCGTCCTCGGCGCCGCCCTTGCCGCAGTCCAGCGGCTCGACGGGGCGTGCCTGCCGGGACTTGCCGCCCTCGGCGTCCCCGGCGTGATCAGAGCCGTTGGCGCCCTTGCCGTGCGCGCCGTGAGGCCCGGCCAGCAGCCCCGTACCGTGTCCTGCGAGGGCGGCTGCGGCTGTGGCGTCGTCGTTCGCTGCGAGCTTGCCCTTCTTGTCGGGCTGGTAGGCGAAGGCGCCGCGCTCGCCCTTCTTCGCGTCGCAGCCCAACTGCAGCCCGGTGAGAGCGTCGTAGGGGGATTTGCCGCCCTTGTGCATCCTCTCCGGCTTCTCGCCGGCCGCCGCGTACGCACCGATGACGACGGACACGGAGTTGGCGTCGGTGGGGCTTCCGGGGTTGTAGCCCCAGCCGCCGTCCTTGTTCTGTACGGACCGCAGCCACGCCAGCGACTTGCGGACCGTGTCGCCACGGCCGCCCACGGCGGAGAGCGCCTGCACGGCCACGGCTGTGGCGTTGGTGTCGCCGGGGGACTTCTTCGCGTCGCATGCGGCGCCGGTGTCGGCGCGGTACGCGGTGAAGGATCCGTCGGCGCACTGCTGTCCGGACAGCCAGTCCACCGCCTTCGTCGCCGGGGTCGCACCGGCAGCGTCCTGGGCGAGGAGGGCTATGGACTGCCTCCAGACTCCGTCGAACTTCGGGTCGGCCTTGCCGTACAGCCCGTCCGGCAGCTTCTTGCCCTTCGCGGCTTTCGCGGCTTTCGCGGCCTGCACCCCGGAGCCGGCACCGGAGGCGGATGTCCCAGCGGACGCCGCGGGCGCTGAGACTGCACAGAGGGCGGTTGCTGCGGCGACGGCCGCGACGCTCCGGCGCATGAACATGGGGGGTGCCTTTCGGTGAGCGGTCCGCAGCCGTGCACGGCCGCCCCGCCTGCGGGTGCGTACACACTCGCTCCACCCGGCGGCACACCCGGCTCAGCTCCGTAAACCTCGACGGTGGAAACCGTGACTCCCGCCGTGCGGCGGGGAGTCACGATTCCGCGAGCCTTGCCTCCGAGCGGGTGCTCCGGCTCACGGGCCCGCACGGTTTCCCGTGTCTGCGGGCGCCGTTCACGGTTGCGGGTCAGCGCCGGAATCACACCGGCTTCCCTCGATCAGCGGCGATGTCTGCACCGACACTCTAGTCGTCTGCTGCGGGGGCCCGGCCTTCGACGAGGGCGAAGCGGGCGGGGAAGCGATCGTTCAACGATCCAATGAGGGTGCACAGCGCATCTGTTCCTGCAGCGCGGCTTTCGCGGCACAGCTGACCGCGGTACGACCGCCGCCGACGACGGCGAGAGAGCCGGAGGAGAGGAGGGCTCAGCCGGGCTGCTCCGGATACGCCTCGATCACCTGGCGGCGCGAGTCCTCCAGGTAGAAGCCGAGCATCCGCTCCGCTCCCGGCGCGTCACCGGCCTCCAGGGCGGTGAGAATGTCGCGGTTGCGGGAGAGGTAGGGCTCGTAGAAGCGGCGGGGATCATCCATCACGTGGAAGGCCAGGCGCAGTTCGGCGAGTACGCCGCGCATCAGGTCGTCGGTGCGTTCACTGCCCGCCAGTCCCGCGAGTGCCTGGTGGAAGTGGATGTTGGCGGTGCCGCAGTCGTTCCACTCGTTGCCGGCGGCGGCCCGCTCGCCCGCCACGACGGCTGCGGCGACCTCCTTCAGCGGGTGAGGAGGCTCCTCAAGTCCGCGGATGGCCGCACATTCGACGAGGTTCCGCACCCGGTAGATGTCCCCGATGTCCGCGGCCGACAGCACGCGCACGAAGGCACCCTTGTTGAGCCGGTGCACCAGCAGCCGCTCGTGCGTGAGAAGCCGGAACGACTCACGGAGAGTGTTGCGGGAGACACCGAGAGCGTTGCCGATGCGCTCCTCGGAGAGCCGTACGCCGGGCAGGAAGAAGCCTTGGGCGATACGTTCGCGCAAGATGCCGGCGACTCGCTCGGCCGTGCTCGTACGGCCCAACAGGGCGCGGTCGGCGGCGAGTTCGGAGAGCTCCAGGCCGGAGTCGGAGTCGGCGGTCATGGTGATCTTCCCTAGTGCGGGTGGTCAGCCCAGTGAAACGCAGAAAGGCGAACGAGACAACATGCCCCTTGCCGTATTGTTCAACAATCCATTAGGTTGACGCAGATGATCGACCTCAACGCAGACCTGGGAGAGGGCTTCGGGCGGTGGGAACTCACCGATGACGACGCTCTGCTGACCTCGGTCACCAGCGCCAACGTCGCCTGCGGCTTCCACGCCGGCGACCCCGTCACCATGCGCCGCGTCTGCGAGAGGGCCGCAGCTGCCGGGGTGCGAATAGGCGCCCAGGTCGCCTACCGCGACCTCGCCGGTTTCGGCCGCCGCTCCATGGACGTACCCGCGGCCGATCTGGCCGCCGAGGTCGCCTACCAGATCGGCGCCCTGGAGATGTTCGCCCGCGCAGCCGGCTCGGCGGTCAGCTACGTCAAGCCGCACGGCGCGCTCTACAACCGCTGTGTCCGTGACGGCACGCAGGCCGCCGCCGTCGTCGAAGGCATAAGCCTGGCAGGCACACCCCTGCCCGTGCTCGGCCTCCCCGGCTCCGAGCTCCACAGCGCCGCCGCGACGGCCGGACTGCCCGTCGTCAATGAGGCGTTCGCCGACCGTGCCTACCGGCCCGACGGCACCCTGGTGCCCCGCAGCGAAGCGGGCGCTGTGCTCTCCGACCCCGAGCAGGTCGTCGCGCGCGCGATCGCCATCGCACAGGGCAAGGAGGTGCAGGCGGTCGACGGGCAGTCCCTGCGCCTGCCCGCGCGCTCGCTGTGTCTGCACGGCGACACCCCGCACGCTGCCGGGCTCGCCCGCCGCATCCGCGACGAGCTGGCCGGAGCGGGAATCACGGTACGGGCGTTCACGTGAGCGGCACGGCTGCTCCCGTCGTCCTCCCGGTGGGACGGCACGGACTGCTCGTCGAACTGCCGGATGCGGAAGCCGCCGAGGCGTTCCACGCCGAGGTGCTCCGCCGCCGCGCCGCGGATCTGCTGCCGGAGATAACGGAGATCGTTCCCGGAGCCCGCACCGTCCTGCTGGACGGCCTGGCGGAACCACGGCGGCTCGCGGACGACCTGACGCACTGGGAGATACGGCCGCTCAGCCGGACCGCCGAGGCGGCGGTGGAGATCCCCGTCCGCTACGACGGGCCAGACCTGGCCGATGTCGCGCAGATGTGGGGCGTGACTCCCGAGGAGGTCGGACGGCTGCACTCGGCCACGGTGTTCCGGGTGGCGTTCTGCGGTTTCGCGCCCGGTTTCGGTTATCTGACGGGAATGTCCGAGAGGCATCACGTGAAGCGCCGCTCCGACCCCCGTACCAGAGTCCCCGCGGGTGCGGTGGGGCTCGCGGGCCCCTACACCGGGGTCTACCCCCGCTCCTCGCCCGGCGGCTGGCAGCTGATCGGCACCGCGGTGCGCACCGTGCTCTGGGACACGGACCGTGAGCCCGCGGCCCTCTTCGCGCCCGGGACGCAGGTGCGCTTCGTCCCCGAACCGGCGACGGACGCCGAGCCGGAGACCGGGCCTGGACCGGGACCCGGACGGGAACCGGAGGCCGGACCCGGACCGGAACCGGAACAAGGGGTGAGCCGGTGAGCACCGCAGAGCTCCACGTCGTACGCGCCGGCGCGCTCACCACCGTCCAGGACCTGGGCAGACCCGGCCACGCACACCTCGGCGTGCCCCGCTCCGGAGCGCTGGACGAGCCCGCACACCGGCTCGCCAACAGGCTCGTCGGCAACCCCGAGAACGCCGCCGCCCTGGAGACCACGGTGAACGGCTGCGCCCTGCATGCCGTCGGTGAGACCGGTGCCGCGCTGCAGGCCGTGGTGACCGGGGCGCCCTGCGCTGTCACGGTGGACGGCCGGCCCGCGCCCTGGGGCGTCCCCTTCCGTCTGCCGGAGGGAGCGGTGCTGGAGGCCGGGCCCGCCGAGTGGGGGGTGCGCAGCTATCTCGCCTTCTCGGGCGGCGTCGATGCCGCCCCGGTGCTCGGCAGCCGCTCCACCGACCTGCTCTCCGGGCTGGGCCCCGCACCTCTGCGGGACGGCGACCGGCTGCGGCTCGGACGCCCGGGGGAGCGTGACCGGGCGAGTGCCGCGGGCGCGGCCGACGCGGCGCCTTGGGCCGCTCCGCCGAGTGAACTGCTGCTGCCGGTCGTGTACGGACCGCGTGCGGACTGGTTCACGCGCGAAGCGCTGCGCACCCTCGTCACCGGTGAGTACCGCGTCTCGTCCGCGAGCAACCGCATCGGCCTGCGGCTCGAAGGCCCGGTGCTGGAGCGTGCCTTCGACGGTGAACTGCCCAGCGAGGGCATCGCGTTGGGCGCCCTTCAGGTGCCGCCCGAGGGACGTCCCGTCGTCTTCCTCGCCGATCATCCCGTCACCGGCGGCTATCCGGTGATCGGCGTCGCACCGCGGGAGTCCCTGGCGGCTGTGGCACAGGCCGTGCCCGGTACGCCGGTTCGCTTCACGCCCGCAGCGAGGTGAGACCCAGCTCGGACAGGGCGTCGGGGCGCAGGTGGTAGCCGGTCTCGCCGGCCCTCGCCCCTCGGGGCAAGGTCAGCCTCCGACCACCAGGCAGAAGGGATGCCCAGCCGGATCGGTGAGGACCCGCCAGCGATCTTCATGCGGCTGGTACTCCGGCTTGCCTGCGCCCAGATCCAGCAGCCAGGCCTCGGCCTCGTCCAGGTCGTCGACCGCGAAGTCGAGGTGGAACTGCTGGGGAACGGTTTGGTCGGGCCAGCGGGGAGCCCGGTAGTTGTCGACCCGCTGGAAACCTATGAAGAGTCCGTCCTCACGGTTGAGACCGGCGAATTCGGCGTCGGACTTCGGATGAGGTTCGAGGCCGGTGGCCTGCTGATAGAACGCCGCCAGCGCTGGAGGGTCTGGGCAGTCGAGTGTTATCGCGGACAGTTTCATCTGCGGTGGCATGGCGGCCCCTCACTTGGCGGTTGAACCGGCCGGCCGGCTCGACGCCGTCATGTCGACCAGTTCGCAGACCGTTTCGATGTCCGTGCGTACCTGTTCCAGCGATGCGCGCCCCGACAGCCAGGTGATGAGGGTCGAGTGCCAGGTGTGAGCGATGACGCGTACGGCCGACAACTGCCGTGCGGTGGGCGGTGATTCGAGTCCCATCGCTTCCAGGATGATCGTGGTGGTCAGGCGGGAGACCTTCTCCACCTCGTCGCTGGCGGAGCGGTTCGCGAAGGTCAGCGCCCGTACCATCGCGTCGGCCAGCTGCGGCTCGCGCTGAAGGGAGCGGAAGGCGCGCAGCAGCGTCTCGCAGACCCTCGCCGCCGGATCCGGTGTGGAGCGCGGCCGGGCGTGCAGTGTGGCGTGCAGCTGCTGCAGCTGGTCCTGCATGGTCGCGACCAGCAGATGGATCTTCGAGGGGAAGTAGCGGTAGAGCGTGCCGAGCGCGACGTTCGAGGTCTCGGCCACCTCGCGCATCTGCACGGCCTCGAAGCCGCCGTGCCGCGCCAGCTGCGCGCTGGCGGCCAGGATGCGGGTACGGCGCTCCGCCTGCCGTCCGGTCAACGGCGCCGGGGGGCCGCCCGCCGGGAGGGGCGGCTTGGGCTGTTTCGTCATGGGTGGCCCTTTTCCGTGACGCTCGACGCCTGCAAGGCGCGAGGAGTCTTCGCAGGTGAGCGGCGGGTGGTGCGAATCACGCGGTCCGGTTACTCGGAGAAAGTGACTGGCCGGTAAATTCTTGCCCGAGGGTCGGAGCGGCCCCGCCGGCCCGGCCTTCTGAAACTTGTTCTAGGTTAGCGCCGGCGGCTACGCTCCGGCGAAGCGCAGCCATGAAGGGGGCCGTGAGTGACCGCAGAGGCCGTACGGGACACGGACACCCGGCCCGTTGCAGCTGCCGGGGCCGGCCCTGGCGGGCCCCCCGCACAAGTCCCGGGAGTGAGCCTTCCCGCCGCGCCCGCTCCCGTTCCGAGCGCCCCGCGCGCACCGGACCGCGGCGCCGTCCACGGTGGCCACGGTGAAAGACCTCTGCGCATCGCCCTGTTGAGCTACAAGGGCAATCCGTACTGCGGCGGTCAGGGCGTCTACGTCCGGCACCTGTCGCGTGAACTGGCGCGGCTCGGCCACACCGTCGAGGTGCTGGGCGCCCAGCCCTATCCCGTACTGGACGAAGGGGTCACCCTCACCGAGCTGCCCAGCCTCGACCTCTACCGGCAGCCCGACCCGTTCCGCACACCCGGGCGGGGCGAGTACCGGGACTGGGTGGACCTGCTGGAGGTGGCGACGATGTGGACCGGCGGCTTCCCCGAGCCGCTCACCTTCTCCCTGCGGGCCCGGCGTCATCTGGCGGCGCGGCGCGGCGAGTTCGACATCGTGCACGACAACCAGACTCTCGGCTACGGGCTCCTCGGCGACCTCGGTGCTCCGCTCGTCACCACCATCCACCATCCCATCACCGTCGACCGGCAGTTGGAGCTGGACGCCGCAAAGAGCCGGAGGTCCCGCGCCTCCGTACGCCGCTGGTACGGCTTCACGCGGATGCAGGGGCGCGTCGCGCGGCGGCTGCCGTCCGTACTCACCGTCTCCGGCTCGTCCCAGCAGGAGATCACCGGCCACCTGGGCGTACGGCAGGACCGCATCCACGTCGTGCACATCGGCGCCGACACGAATCTGTTCTCACCCGATCCGGCGGTGCCCGAGGTGCCCGGGCGGATCGTGACGACATCGAGCGCGGACGTTCCTCTCAAGGGACTTGTGCATCTCGTCGAGGCGCTTGCCAAGGTGCGTACGGAAGTTCACGACGCGCACCTCGTCGTGGTCGGAAGACGGCCGGCCGAAGGACCTGTGGCCGACGCCGTGGAGCGCTACGGACTCGGGCACGCCGTGGAGTTCGTCAAAGGCATCAGCGACGCGGAACTGGCCGGTCTGGTGCGTACCGCTCAGATCGCCTGCGTGCCTTCGCTGTACGAGGGCTTCTCACTGCCCGCCGTCGAAGCGATGGCGACGGGCACACCGCTGGTGGCCACAACGGGCGGCGCCCTCCCGGAGGTTGCCGGCAACGACGGTGAGACATGCCTGGCCGTGCCGCCCGGCGACGCGGGTGCCCTGGCAGCGGCGCTCGGCCGGCTGCTGGGCGACGCGGGCCTCCGCAACCGTCTCGGCGCGGCCGGACGCGAACGCGTGCTGCGCCGCTTCACCTGGGAACAAGCGGCGCGCGGGACCGTGGCGCACTACCGTGCCGCCGTCGCCGCGCGCTCGCATACGGCACGCGGCGCGGAACCGGCACTTCGCGTGCCGCGCTGAGACGGCCGCCGCTGCTCGCCGTCCCCCACACGCAGGCGCGCCCCGCGCCCGCGGCACGCCGCCGCCCCGCCGCTCACCGTCAACTTCGCCGAAAGCAGAGGCAGACCCCGTGCTGACCGTCGACTTCTCCCGCTTCCCGCTCGCACCGGGCGACCGCGTACTCGACCTGGGGTGCGGCGCAGGCAGGCACGCCTTCGAGTGCTACCGCCGCGGAGCGCGCGTCGTCGCCCTGGACCGCAACGCCGAGGAGATCCGCGAAGTCGCGGGCTGGTTCAAGGCCATGGCCGAGGAGGGGGAGGCGCCGACGGGTGCGACGGCCACAGCGATGGAGGGGGACGCGCTGGCGCTGCCCTTCCCGGACGACAGCTTCGACGTCGTGATCATCTCCGAGGTGATGGAGCACATTCCCGACGACAAAGGCGTGCTCGCGGAGATGGTCCGGGTGCTGCGGCCCGGCGGCAGGCTCGCGGTGACCGTGCCCCGGTACGGGCCGGAGAAGATCTGCTGGGCGCTGAGCGACGCGTACCACGAGGTCGAGGGCGGCCACATCCGCATCTACCGGGCCGACGAACTGCTGCGCAAGATGCGGGAGGCGGGGCTGCGCCCGTACGGCACTCACCACGCGCACGGTCTGCACGCGCCCTACTGGTGGCTCAAGTGCGCGTTCGGCGTCGAACGCGACGGTGACGAGGCCGCCCTCCCGGTGCGCGCCTACCACCAGTTGCTGGTCTGGGACATCATGAAGAAGCCGCTGGCCACGCGGCTCGCCGAGCGGGCACTGGACCCGCTCATCGGCAAGAGCTTCGTGGCGTACGCGACGAAGCCGCACCTGCCTGCCGGCATGCCGGCCGCTGACGCACGCGCGCAGACGCAGGAGCAGGCGCGGGTGGAGGCGTGACGAGCCCGGAGCGTACGGAACGGCTCGTACTCGACGGAGTACTGACCGCCGAACAGGTCGGCCAGACGGTCAACGGGCTGTTGGCGGTGCAGCGTTCGGACGGAGCCATCCCGTGGTTCCGCGGCGGCCACCTCGACCCCTGGGACCACGTCGAGGCCGCCATGGCACTGGACACGGCCGGCGAGCACGAGGCGGCCGAGGCCGCCTACCGGTGGCTCGCGAAGCATCAACTACCCGACGGTTCCTGGTACGCCGCCTACGCGGACGGCGATGCCGCGCAGCCCACGGACCGTACCCGGGAGACCAACTTCTGCGCGTACGTCGCCGTCGGCGTCTGGCACCACTACCTCGCCACCGGGGACGACGCCTTCCTGGAACGCCTGTGGCCCGTGGTCGTCGGCGCCGTCGAGTTCGTACTGCGGCTCCAGCAGCCGGGCGGACAGATCGGCTGGAAGCGGGAAG
>DATMEI010000933.1:0-4369 GCA_035556995.1 Streptomyces sp. | reverse complement strand
CATGCGCTGGGCGGAGCGGATGGTCCACTCGTCGAAGAACATCTGCGACTTCTGACCGGTGGTGCCGGAGGAAGTGAGGTGGAGGAAGACCTCGTCCCGGGGGATGGAGAGCAGTTCGTGGCGTTTGAAGAAGTTGGCGTGCACCAGCGGCGCGCGGACGTCCGGGCCCACGCTGGGGGCCGGCGTCTCAGGCTCGTCGGTCAGCAACGACCGGAAGAACGGGGAGCGTTCGGCATGCCATGAGTTGTTCTCGGCCATCGCGGCAGCGAAGAGGGCGTCGGTCTCCGGGCCCTGCTCGTAGGGTGCTGCGAGGTCGCACAGTTGCTGGACGTGCTGCAGCGACGCCGGATCGGGGACCTCGGCTGGAAGCAGATGGCGATTCATGAGACAACCTCGTGAAGTGGAAGGTACGTCGCAGTCCAGGCCCTCAGATACGCGCTCAGGTACGGCTGCACCGGCGAACTGACGGCGGCGGTGCGGAAGTCGATCTGACGGTTGGTCCGGGAGAGCACGACGTAGTCGTGGAAGCGGTCGCCGATGCGGCGCATGGCCGGATAGAGCGCGCTGGGAACGAATCCCGCGGCCAGGAAGGCGCTGAGCCCCGCGGTGTCGGAGAGCGGAAGCAGCGTCTCGACGTAGTCCACGCCGGTACGGGTGACCGCGGTCATCAGTGGTTCCAGGGCGTGCGCCATGGCCGCGGGATAAGGGTGCACCGCGATGAGGGAGCAGCTTCCGGCGATCGGGTCCAGTTCCGCGTACGCCTCGAACTCACCGTTCTCCGGGGTGAGGATCGCGTTCGGGGAGTGCAGCGGGAAGAAGCGTCCCGCCGGGTCGGGGAACTGTTCGAGGAAGCGGCGGTTGACGAAGGAGCGGGCGGTGACGATCTCCATGGCTGTGGTGGAGGGGACGACCGGTCCGGAAAGCAGGCCGGTGCCCGGTACGTCGACAGGGCGGACGGTCGCGTAGTCGATGCCCGAGGCCTCATCTGCGGCGGCGAGGAGCGGAGCCAGCGGGGTGGGCACGCACGGCACATGCTCACGGCGGTTCAGTACGTCGTCGGCGTAGCGGGCGAAGAGGGCGAGGCTTTCGCAGCCCGCCACTTCGACGGCGTTGGGCATCAGCCCCAGCGGGCTGAAACCATTCCGCACCACGACGTGCTGAGGGCCCTCGGTCACCACGCGGACGGTGGTGTAGATCGAGTCGAGGGCACAGACAGCAAGAGCGTCAGCGCAGACCGCGCTGGTCAGTCGGCCGGCCAGTCCGCCCTGGCGGTGGGAGGGGTGGACGGCGAGTCCGAGGAGTTTGCCGACCCGGCTGCCGGGGTCGGTCCGTACGACCACGGAGCCGGCCAGTTCCCCGCCGCCGGGCTTGCGTGCGACCAGCCAGTGGGTGTGCGGGTCGCTGATGAGCCGTCGCATTTCGGCGGGGTCGCTGCCGAGCGGCACCGGGTATCCGTGGCCGTAGACCTCGAAGTACAACTGCCGCAGTTCCGCGACGTCCTGGAGGACGGCGGGGGTGATCGTGACGGTCATCGTGCTCCTCCTTCGACGGTGATGGCGGCGGTGGCCGCCGTGGTGTGCGTGGGGTCATGCGTGGACGACTGCTCGTCGGAGGCAGTACGGCGCGGGTGCTGCTCAGTGGCGACTGCCGTCCCCCGCAAGGCGGAGGAGACCGCCCGTTCGTCGAAGGCGTTCCCACGGGTCCCGATCCACCACAGGGCGAGAGCGACGGGCACCAGGCCCATTGCCTGGACCAGGCAGAGGGTCTGCGGCGAGATCTGGTCGCCCAGGACGCCGAACAGCAGGGAGGCGAGCGGGAATGTGGCTCCGAGCAGCGACTGCATGACGGCGAAGAACCCGGGCTTGTCGGCGGGCGGTACGAGCCGCTGGAAGAGGGCCACGAACCGCACGCCGACGGCGCCCACGCACCACCCCGCGAGGGCCATGGCCGCCGCGTAGACGGTCCGGTCCGCGATCATGCCGGGCAGGACGAATGAGGCCGCCATGAGTCCCAGGCAGACGGCGCCGATCGTGGTCGGGCGACCCGGCAGCCTGCCACCGGTGAACGCCCCGGCGAGGGTGCCGATGCCGAGCGCCGCTTCCAAGAGCGCGACGGTTGAGCCGTCGGCGTGCAGCACGGAGGCGGTGTAGAGCGGCATGACCACGAACAAGGACGTGGTGAAGACGTTCGCCGCGGCGAAGCAGAGCAGCACCCGCCGGATGAACGGCAGCCCGGCGAGGATCTGCCGCAGGGTACGACGCGGGGCGGCGGAGGGCTCGCCGCGCGGTGTCAGCCCGTCGGCGGACTGTGCCGCCGGTCTCGCTGCGCCCGGCGGCACGGTCTCCTGCTTCCTGGCTCCCCGCTCCTCGGGAGCGGTTCCGGGGAAGCGCGTAGCGCCGACCAGCCCGGCGGCCAGCAGGTACGCACCCGCGCACCCGGCGACGATGCCGGGCAGCCCCCAGGCGTCGACCACGAGCGGGCCGAGGAGACCGCCCGCCAGACCAGCGAGGGACTGCGTGGACAACTCGAAGCCGGTCGCCGCCTCGATGTCGGCGTCGTCGACGAGTTCGGGGACCGACGTGGTCAGGCAGGGGTCGAACAGAGCCTGACAGCCCGCCAGGAGCAGGGCGGCGCCGTACGCGACGCCCATCGGCAGCGGAGCCGCGTACGCCCACGCCGCGGTGCCGGCCGCGACCAGTCCGGCCCCCGCGGCCGCCGCGGCCATGACGGACCGGTACGGGTTGCGGGCGATGACGGCGGCGACCACGGGGGCCAGGGCGACCGCAGGGAGCGTGCTCACGGCTAGGAACGCGCCGGAGGCGAGGCCCGGTTCGGACCCGGCGGCGTACTGGACGAGCCACCAAACGATGCCGACCTGGAACATCCGAGCCGAGGCCTGAGTGAGGACCTGGGCGATCCATACGGCGCAGAAGGCGGGGTTGCGCAGGACGATGGGCAGCCGCCCGCGATGCCCCTTCGCGGCGCTCATGCGTGCGGGCGTTCATCGATGACGCGAATCAGCTTCCCGGAGCGGGTGTTGACGGAGAGGTCGGCGTGTCGCACCCACTCCACAGCCATCGGGTGGACGTGCCGGGCGGCGACCGCCGCTGCGTACATCGGGCGGGCCGCCCGGAACGCCTTGTCCACGGCTGCGGTGAGTTCGGGCAGCTCCTCGTCACGGAGGTCGGAACCGAGGCGCAGCATCAGCCCGTCGCGGTCCTCCCAGCGGCGCACCACCAGTTGCAGACCGGTGATGCGGCCCGCGGGGTCGACTGATCGCACCAGGTCCTGCACGTCCTGGGTGTGCAGCGCCACCGCGCCGACGCGGACTCCCTCTTCGGCGCGCCCGAGAATGCGGAAATGTCCGGCTGTGGTGCAGGTCCACTCGGCGCGGTCACCGACGGGGTAGCGCAGGACCGGCATCAGGCGCCGGCGCAGGTCCGTGACGACGACGCGGCCGGGGACGCCGGCGCGGGTGATGGGTACTCCGCTGTGCTCGTCGAGGATCTCCACCACGGTGTGCGGAGTGAAGGCGCGATGCAGCCGCGGGTCGCCCCCCGGCACAGCAGCGCCCACGAGTCCGGCGTCCACCGCGGCGTAGCCGACGGAGGCCACACGGGCGTTGGGGAAGGCCGTCGCCAACAGACGCTGCTGGTCGTTGAAGATGCTCTCGCCGCCGAAGAACAGGGTGGTCACGCGGGGCAGTTGGCGACTGTCAGCCCGCAGGTACTCGGCGAGGGAGCAGAGAGTCGTCGGGGCTCCGGCGATCACCTCGACGTCGAACTGCTCGAGTGTTTCGACGGTCGAGGCCAGGGGCGCGGCGCCGCCGATCGGAAGGCGGACGTTGGCGACCGGGGCCCGGTGCAGTGCGTCCAGGATGAAGCTGAAGCTGGCGTAGAGGTCGCCCGCGTAGAAGAGGTCGGCGACCCGCTGACCGGGCTGCAGCCCGGCCTCGACCAGCCCGGCGCCGAAAGTCGTGGTGAATTCGCGCCATTCCTCGCGGGTGTAGAAGGAGAACTTCGGCGCACCAGTGGTCCCACCACTCTTGAAAACCACTGCCTCGTCGAGCGGGCCGGTCAGCAGTGTGTTTCCGCGAGGGGTGTTGGCCTGCCAGAACTCGGTCTGAGGTATGACCGGGAGTTCGGTTAACTCCTTTACTGAGTCGGGCAGACCGGAGTAGAGCGCTGCGTAAAAGGATGAGTTGCGGCGGACGAAGCGTACGAGTTCCGCGAGTGATTGAACGGGCATAGTCTCCTGCTTTGCGGCATGCGAAGGAGAACGGCGTCCCGGAAGAGCGAACACCGTTGAGGTTTGGTGTGGTGCGGTTCAGCTGCTGGTCATGCAGTACGGCGTTCTACGGCCGGCCCCG
>DATMEI010000932.1:0-2646 GCA_035556995.1 Streptomyces sp. | reverse complement strand
TCTACCGGATATCGGCCTCTCTGGATGAATATCGTGGTGACAAGTTCACGCTCATCGAGGCCGACACTGCCACCGGAGTCACCGCCAGAACACTCGGCGAGATCGGCGCGGAACTGGAGAGGCTTTCGGCGGACCCGCCGTCACAGGAAGAGGTCGATTCCGCGCGGGAGTTCCTCATCGGCGTGACCGCCATGAGTGCGGCCTCCCAGAAAGGTATGGCGGAACTCCTGATCAACGCCCTTGAGAATGATTCCGGCCCGGAGTGGCTGCAGGGGCAGGTGCAAGCCGTGAGGAATGTCACCCGCGCCGACGTCATGCAAGTGGTCGGGGAGTTCTATGAAACCGCCCGGTTCGCAGGCGTCGTCGTAGGAGATGAGACTTCTGAGTCGGCCTGGACATTCGGCTGACAAGTCGCGCCGGTCGGTGAAGCCGACTGAAACCGTCACGGTTTGGGCGCGGAAAGGCCCTGGTGCGTCTCCACGCACCAGGGCCTTCGTCATGCCTGGTCAGCAGCCCCAGGCGATGGTGCTGGTGACGACCACCGAAGGCGTGTTCGCCGGAGCCTGGTCGGCCATGTCCGCCTCCAGCTCCTCCGCCGTCGCGTAGGTCGCGTAACCGGCGATCAGGTTCTCGGCGTTGTCACCCAGAAGAATCTTCTCGGAGTCCATGGAAATTCCTCCCCGCATGTGTTCGGCAATGCGCTTCATTGCCGAACACATTTCTACCGGGTGCCTTGCCTTCGCGGCTACTGGAAAAGCTATCTTGCTCATCTGTGGAAGGGCGAAAGTTGAGACGGAAGGAATCAGACCGGGCTTCCAGGAGTGCTCGTTGCTGCTGATACAAGGGTCCGCAAGCAGTGCAAGCGGTTCACTTAGGAACCCCGCTGCCTGGCTTTCACCGCCTGCGCCGTCGGGCTTTTTTCGGCCCGGTTCACGCCACTACGGATTCACGACGCCCGCGTCGTGCGCGATCAGCCCGGCCTGGGTGCGGTTCGCGCAGTTCAGCTTTTCGAGCATCCGTGACACGTAGCCCTTGATCGTGGCCTCGGAGAGGTAAAGCCGTGCGGCGATCTGTGCGTTCGAGAGGCCCTCGCCCAGGCAGGCGAGCACCTCGGTCTCCCGCTCGGTGAGCGACGCGACGAGGTTCCGCGCGCGGTCGCGTGCGGAATGGCTGTCGGCCGATGCCGTGATCAGCCGGCGGGCGGCGGCTGCCGACAGCACGGTGTGCCCCTCGGCGGCCACCCGGACGAGCCCGATGAGGTCCTCCGGCGGCGTGGACTTGACCAGGAACCCCGCCGCTCCGGCCCGCAGGGCGCGCAGCACGTACTGGTCCGCGTCGAAGGTCGTCAGCACCACGATGGCCGGAGGGCTGCCGAGTTCGCTGATTCGCTCGATCGCGGTGAGCCCGTCCACGCCCGGCATGCGCAGGTCCATGAGGACGACGTCGGGGCGGCTGCGTACGACCGCTTCGACGCCGGCCGCGCCGTCGTGAGCCTCGTCGACGACGTCGATGTCGTCTGCCGAGCCGAGGATCGTACGCAGGAATCCGCACACCATCGGCTCGTCGTCCACGACGACCACCCGCACCACAGAGGTCACGCCCACGGTCACACCGCCGCTTCCGCAGTCGGCACGTACGCGGGCAGCGTGGCCTCGACGCTGAAGCCGCCGTCCGGTGCGCGTCCGGCGTGCATCGTGCCGTGCACGAGTTCCATGCGCTGCCGGAGGCTTGCGATGCCCAGTCCCGAGCCGGTGCCGGCCAGGGCGCTGACGGGCTCGCCGGTCGGCGCCGTGTTCCGGACGGCGACCCGCACTTGCGCCTCGTCGTACACGACACGTACGACAACTCGCGCTCCCGGCGCGTGTTTGCGCACGTTGGTCAGCGCCTCACGGACTATGCGGTACACCGTGCGTCCCACCACGGGTGAGGCGAGCGCCGGGTCGCCTTCCTCGATCAGTTCCGTCGGTATCCCCACCGCGGTCGACTCCGCGACGAGTTCGGCGAAACCCGCCACCGAGGGCGTCCGGTCCTCTTCCGGCGTCGTACGCAGGATGCCGACCAGGTCCCGCAGTTCCTCCAGGGCCTGGCAGCCCGCGGCCCGCAGCTCCTCCGCCGCCTGCCGGGTCGCCTCATCGGCCGCCGTCATGCGCAAGGCGCCGGCCTGGAGCGCCATCAGGCTCACCCGGTGCGTCACGACGTCGTGCATCTCGCCTGCCAGGCGGGCGCGTTCCTCGGTGCGGGCCTGCTCGGCGAGCAGGTGGCGTTCGCGCTCGGCCCGCTCCGCACGTTCGGTCAGGGCCTGCACCAGCCGGCTGCGGGCGTCGAAGTACATGGCCAGCAGCGGGCCGAGAGCGGTACGGAGCAGTCCGATGGAGATGACCGTGGCCGAGGGCTGCCACGGCCGGGCGACGATGACGGTGAAGACGATGAGCGCGATGATCGCCGTACGGCGGTTCTCCCGGTAGGAGATGCAGCGGTTCGCCCCGTAGAGGAGGGGCCCGTACGCCGCCAGCGCCGTGGAGAACGGCGCCCACACCTGCCCGGGGTCCGCAGGCGTCAGCGCACCGGCCGGCCAGATCAGCAGTGTCACCGCGAGTGTGAACGCTCCCAGGACCGCGACGACGGTGAGAGGGGCACGGCGGCGGG
>DATMEI010000931.1:0-2179 GCA_035556995.1 Streptomyces sp. | reverse complement strand
CCGGCACGTGTGGGTCCTACGGCGGCGGGGCATGGACGGCATGCGCACTTCCCAGTGGCGTCACCGAGTGGAACGCTTCGTGATCGAATGCTTCACGCCAAGTTGCCTTGTCGACATAGCACCGGGTGTCGAAGTTGTCCCGGTGACATCGTTCGACACAGTAGATTCGATCTTGGCTGTCGCCGCGGGGGAAATGTGCAGGACCGAGAGGACGCGACGATTGAGGGGGGCTGACATCCGGTGAGCGTTCCAAAGAGCCATCAGGACTCGACGAACGGCCCGGCAACGACCCGCAAGCTGGCCGCACGGAGGCGCCGCGAGATCGTGGCGGTGCTGCTCTTCAGCGGCGGGCCCATCTTCGAGAGCTCCATACCGCTCTCCGTATTCGGCATCGACCGCCAGGACGCCGGGGTCCCGAGGTACCGGCTGCTGGTGTGTGCGGGGGAGGACGGGCCGCTGCGGACCACCGGCGGCCTCCAACTGAGCGCCCCCTACGGGCTCGACGCACTGTCCCGCGCGGGCACCGTCGTCGTCCCCGCCTGGCGCTCGATCACACAGCCGCCTCCCACCGCCGCCTTGGAGGCGCTGCGCCGGGCACACGAAGAAGGGGCACGCCTCGTCGGGCTCTGCACGGGAGCGTTCGTACTGGCCGCCGCGGGACTGCTCGACGGACGTCCCGCGACGACGCACTGGATGTACGCACCGACGCTCGCCAAGCGATACCCGGCCGTACACGTCGACCCGCGCGAACTCTTCGTCGACGACGGCGACATCCTCACCTCCGCCGGCACCGCAGCAGGCATCGACCTGTGCCTGCACGTCGTGCGCACCGACCACGGAGCGGAGGCGGCAGGTGCCCTCGCCCGCCGCCTGGTCGTACCGCCCCGCCGCGGCAGCGGGACGGAGACGGGAGGTCACCCACGCCATCTGGACCGCTCCTTACCTGAGGAGATCGGTGCGGACCCGC
Organism: Streptomyces sp.; assembly: GCA_035556995.1. Lineage (GTDB taxonomy): Bacteria > Actinomycetota > Actinomycetes > Streptomycetales > Streptomycetaceae > Streptomyces. The sequence goes on along the minus strand of DATMEI010000931.1, from coordinate 1,212 downwards.
TCGCCGAGGTCGTGGCGTGGGCCCTTGAGCACCTGCACGAACAGTTCGACGTCGAGGCCCTGGCGGCACGTGCGTACATGTCGCGGAGGACCTTCGACCGTCGCTTCCGCTCCCTCACGGGCAGCGCGCCCCTGCAGTGGCTGATCACCCAGCGGGTGCTTCAGGCGCAGCGGCTGCTGGAGACCTCCGACTACTCGGTGGACGAGGTCGCAGGCCGCTGCGGCTTCCGCTCGCCGGTGGCTCTGAGAGGTCATTTCAGACGCCAGCTGGGCGCTTCGCCCGCGGCCTACCGCGCCGCCTACCGGGTCCGCCGTCCGGAAGGCGGGAACACGAACGGAGAAGGGGTGCGCCCGGAGAGCCAGAGTGGCATGGGCAATGCGGGCAGTACGGGCATTACGGGCGGCGTCAGCGGAACGGGAGGCAGCGGCAACGAGCACGGCATGATCTCCACCCACGGCCCGTACGCCCAGCGAGACATGCGGGACGCCACCCGTGGGCCCCGCGAGGCACGCGAAGCGCGTGAGCACCGTCCGGAGGCGGCAGAGCCGGGAAAGCCGGAATCGGACGCCTGGGCCCCGAGGGTCCCCGGACAACGCGGCCGCGGCTGAGGGGTGTCGACGTAGGGTGAAGCTCATGAATGACCGCATGGTGTGGATCGACTGCGAGATGACCGGCCTCTCGCTGTCAGACGACGCGCTCATCGAAGTGGCCGCTCTGGTCACCGATTCTGAGCTGAACGTACTCGGCGAAGGCGTGGATGTCGTGATCCGCCCTCCGGCACGGGCCCTGGCCTCGATGCCGGAGGTGGTCCGTGAGATGCATACCGCCTCGGGCCTGCTGGACGAGCTCGACGACGGTACGACGCTGACCGACGCCGAGCAGCAGGTCCTCGCGTACGTACGCAAGCACGCACCGGAAGCCGGCCGGGCCCCGCTCTGCGGCAACTCGGTCGGCACCGACCGCGGCTTCCTCGCCCGCGACATGACGGACCTGGAGACCCACCTCCACTACCGCATCGTGGACGTCTCCTCGGTCAAGGAGCTCGCCCGCCGCTGGTATCCGCGCGCCTACTTCAACAGCCCGCCGAAGAACGGCAACCACCGGGCGCTGGCGGACATCCGCGAGTCCATCGCCGGGCTTCTCGAGAGCGAACACCTTCGAGGCCGTCGCGAGGTAGAAGTCGAGCAGCCGGTTCAGGGCCGCGTCGCGCTC
>DATMEI010000930.1:0-2526 GCA_035556995.1 Streptomyces sp. | reverse complement strand
AGTCCGGCCGCGTCCATCCCCAGATCGGTCCGCATGGACGGGAGGGCGACGTTGACCACCGAGACGTCCAGCACGACCAGGAACTGCCCGACGCACGCCGCCAGGACCACGACCCACAGACGGGCGGGTGGGGTGCCGGTGGGGGCGTGGGCCGAGGAGGACATGCGTGTCACTCTCGCACCTGCCCGCCCACGCGCCCACCCGATATCGCCGTACAGGCGGGGGCCGCAGGACGTAGGTCCGCAGGCCTGCATCCGGAGCGGCAGACGTCCGGTCAGGTCCGGTCAGTCCTGCTCGCGGCCCTCGTCGCGGCTCTCGTCGCGGCTCTCGTCGCGGCTCTCCTTGCGGCTCTCCCCACGGCCTTCCTCGCGGCTCTCCGGCGGCTCCCAGAGCGGGTGTTCGCGCCGGGCCCAGGCGCGGTCGGCCGTGCCGGTGCGCATGGCCTCACGGGCCTCGGGATGTGCGACGGCCATCGCGACGTGCGCGGCCAGTACGCCGCCCATGGCGAGGGCGAGCCAGTCGTGCACGAACGTGGCGCTCGTACGCCAGACCAGCGGGGCCAGCCCCGTGAACCACATCAGCAGGCCCGTACCGGTCATCACGAGCACGGCGCCCGCGATCCACGCGGCGAACACCTTCTGCCCGGCGTTGAACTTGCCCGCGTCCACGCCCCAGTCCTCGTACGGGCGAGGGTGCGGACGGCGGGCGCGTACGGCGGCGCGCAGCCAGCGGCGGTCGTGCGGCCCGAAGCGGTTGAGGCGGCGCAGATCGTCACGCAGATGACGCGAGACCAGCCCGAGCAGGAGCGGTACGGGCAGCAGCAGCCCGGACCATTTGTGGAGGGTCACCATCAGTGCGCGGCGGCCGACCAGTTCGGCCAGGCCCGGCAGGTACAGGCAGAGTGCGCTTCCCACGCACAGGGCCATGAGCGCGGCCGTGCTGTGGTGGCACCAGCGCACTGCCCGCGTGAAGCGCAGCACGCGGGGCGACGGCGTGGGGGGTGCTGCCGCTGCGGTCCGCTCGGCGGGGGCGGCTGCCGGGACCGAGCCCGGGGGTTCAGACGGCTGTCGGAGCATCATCACGTCCGTTCGACCTGCCGACCCAGCCGTCGACGGCGTAGCCGCGCTTCTCCCAGTAGCCGGGCTGCACGTCGCGGGTGACGGTGATGCCGGAGAGCCACTTCGCCGACTTGTAGAAGTACATCGGCGCGACGTACAGGCGTACCGGCCCGCCGTGCGCATGGCTGAGCGGCTTGTCCTGCATGCGAAGAGCGACCAGCACGTCGTCGCGCATCGCCTGCTTCAGCGTCAGGCTCTCGCTGTAGATCCCGTCGAAGCAGGTGAAGCGGACGGCCCCGGCCCCGGGACGTACGCCCGCGGCCTCGAGGAGGCGGGAGAGGCGTACACCTTCGAAGGGTGTGCTGGGCACGCGCCAGCCGGTCACGCACTGCACGTCGCGCACCATCCGCTGCTGCGGCAGTTCGCGGAGCTCGCCCAGCCGGTAGCGGCCCGGACGTTCGACGAGGCCGCCCACGGTGAGTGCGTAGTCGTCCGCGCCCTTGCGCGGTACGGAGGAGGCCACGGAGTAGTAGCGGAAGCCGCCTCCGTTGGGCAGCAGACCGGTGACGCCCGTCGGGTCCTTGCCGGAGACCGCGCTGAGGGCGCTCTCCATTCCGCTCTGCAGATAGGGCGCCGTCACGAGCCCGGCTGCGCCCAGCCCGAGCATGCCGAGCACCACGCGGCGGCCCACCGGGGAGCCGTTCCCGTCCGCGGGGTCGGTAGGGGTCGGTGTGTCCACGTAAGGATTCGAGCACCGCCCGTGCGTCCTGCGCCAGGCTTCAGGCAAAGCCGTCAGACTTCCGTCATCTCCGGCCCGCCGCCCCGCCGGTGGCCGCCGCCCCCGCCGGTGGCCCGCGGAATGACTCTTCCGGGCGGTGAGGCAGCATGGGCGGCGACATCACGCCGCACGAGGAGCAAGATGACCCAGGCCAGCCGGACGCCCGAGCCCTTTGCGGAGTCCCCGGAGTCCGGGGACTCCGCAGCAGGTCCGCGCCCCGCGCCCCGTACGTTCGCCGCCTTCGAAGCGGCCAAGGGGTTCATGCCGGCCGACGAGGGCCTGGCCCTGCACGCCGCCGCCGTACGTGCGGCACGGCTCGGGCTGCCGCTGCTGGAGGTCGGCACGTACTGCGGACGCTCCACCCTGCTGCTCGCCGACGCCGCCCGCGAGGCCGGCGTCAGCGTGGTCACCGTCGACCATCACCGCGGCAGCGAGGAGCAGCAGCCGGGCTGGGAGTACCACGACCCGGAGGTCGTCGACCCGCGCAGCGGACTGATGGACACGCTGCCGGCCTTCCGGCGCACCCTGCACGAAGCGGGACTGGAGGAGCACGTCATCGCTGTGGTGGGCCGCTCCCCACACGTCGCGGCAGTGTGGGGCGGGCAGTTGGGGCTGGTGTTCATCGACGGCGGGCACACGGACGAGCACGCCACAGCCGACTACGAGGGCTGGGCACCGCACCTCGCGCAG
>DATMEI010000929.1:0-3973 GCA_035556995.1 Streptomyces sp. | reverse complement strand
TCGGCCATCGTCAGGCCCTCGTCCACGGCCAGCAGTTCGACCTGGGTGAAGACGGGGGTGTGGGTCGCGTCGAGCTCGTCGGTCCTGAAGACGCGGCCGGGGCAGATGACGTAGACGGGCGGCTCGCGGTCGAGCATCGTGCGGATCTGTACGGGCGAGGTGTGCGTGCGCAGGATGACGCCGCTTTCCTCCGCACCCTGCTCGTCTCCCTCTCCCCGCAGATCCGACCGTACGAAGAAGGTGTCCTGCATCGTGCGGGCGGGATGGTCGGGCGTGAAGTTCAGCGCGTCGAAGTTGAACCACTCCGCCTCCACCTCGGGGCCCTCAGCGACCTCGTATCCCATCGCGACGAAGACGTCCTCGACGCGCTCGGAGAAGGTGGTCAGCGGGTGCCTGGCCCCCGGCGGTGTGCGGTCGTACGGCAGCGTGACATCGACCGCCTCCTCGACCAGGACGCGCTCGTCACGCTCGCGTTCCAGCTCCTCCTGCCGCAGCTTCAGCGCCTGGCCGACCGCGCCGCGGGCCTGGCCGACCCGCTTGCCGGCCTCGGCCTTGGCATGCGGGGGCAGTGCGCCGATCTCGCGGTTGGCGAGAGCCAGCGGGGAGCGGTCGCCGGCGTGGGCGGCCTTCACCTCGCGCAGCTCCTCGAGATCACCGGCGGCGGCGATGGCGGAGAGCGCCTCGTCCTTGGCCTGGTCGATCGCTTCCGGTTTCAGTGCCTCGACCTCGACAGGGTCGTACGACTTATTGGGTGCGGACATCTTTTCCCGTACTTCCGATTGGCTTTGGCTGCGCAAGGGTGCCAACAGCCGAGTCTAGAGGGGCGGGCGTGATCCCTCGTACACGGATGTGATCACGTGAGGGACATGCGAGCCCCCGAGGGGCCCGAGAAGCCCTCCCCCTGGGCCTGACGTTCCCGGAAGTGCCCCCAGCGCTCAGGCCATGAAGGCCGGGGCGCCCACGGGCAGGGTAAATCGGAACTGGGCGCCGCCGGCGGCTGCGCGCCCCACGGTGATCGTCCCGCCGTGCGCCTCGACGATGCCCTTGACGATGTACAGGCCCAGGCCGGTGCCACCGCGCCTGCTGCCCCGCCAGAAGCGGGTGAAGACGCGGCTCATCGACTCCTCGGGGATGCCGGGGCCTTCATCGCTCACGGTGACTGCCGTTCTTTGCTCGTCGCTACGGGCCGGCGCGGACGCCACTTCAATGGTGACAGTCCCTTCGCCGTGCCGCACTGCGTTTTCCAGCAGGTTGCCCAGCACCTGGTCGACCTTGTCCGGGTCGGCCCACAGGCCGGGCAGCGGCTCGCTGACGCGGGTGACGAAGCGGTCCGCGGACCGTCCGGCCGCGACGTGGGCCTCGACGTGACGGTGGACGGCTGCCGCCATGTCCATGGGCTGACGCCGCACCTCCAGCCGGCCGGAGTCGATGCGGGAGATGTCCAGCAGTTCGGCGATGAGCCGGGTGATGCGGTTGGCGTCGGCGTCGACGGTCTCCAGCATCAGCCGCTTCTGGTCGTCCGTGAAGCGCTCCCACTTCGCCAGAAGCGTCGCGGTGAAGCCCTTGACCGAGGTCAGCGGCGAGCGGAGTTCGTGGGCGACGGTGGCTATCAGTTCCGCATGGCTGCGTTCGGCCCGCCGCCGCGCCTCCGTCCCGCGCAGGCTCACCACCAGGCGCTCCACGGGCCCCTTGGGATACGCACGTACGTACCGTGCGGCAACCAGCACTTCACGGCCGCCGGGCAGCAGCAGATTCCGCTCCGGCTGTCCGCTGCGGGTGGCGAGACCGCCGTAGGGGTCGGTGAGCTGCCACCACCGGCGGCCGTCCACGTCTTCGAGCGGCAGCGCGCTGTGCAGCGGACTGCCGAGCGCTTCGGCGGGATCGCGGCCGGTCAGACGGGCAGCGGCGGCGTTGAAGCAGACGACTCGGCCGGTACGGTCGCCGACGACCAGCCCGTCGGGCAGGTCGTCGGGGTGCACGGCGAGTCCGTCGTCCGCGAAAGCACCGGGATGATCCTCCGCAGGGGCCTCCGCGGCAGGTCCGGGGTCCGTACGCGAGGTGTCGCCGAGCGCTTGCGCGTAGTCGCCGGTCCCGCACGGGACCTCGCGCGCCTGTGTGCCGTACGCCCGCACGTCCATCCCCGCCGCACCCCCCTCTCAGGCCACTTTCCTCCGTGCCTCCGCCCCCGGGCAGGCCACCCTACTAGGGCATCCTCCGCGGTGTCCCTCCCCGTGACGTCGGCTGAAGCCGCACGTGAACCGGGGAAAGCACGCTGGGCGTACGCCCGGAGCCCGCTACTCCCGCATCCCCGGCTCCGCCGTACCCGCGCGGCATCCACCGGGGGCGCGCTGTGCGCGGGCGGAGGCGTACAGGCAGACCGCGGCTGCCGTCGCGAGATTGAGGCTCTCCGCATGGCCGTGGATCGGCACCCGCACCGCCGCGTCCGCCAGCGCGCGCGTCTCTTCCGGCAGGCCCCACGCCTCGTTGCCGAAGATCCAGGCCGTGGGAGAGCCCATGCTTCCCGCGTCGAGTTCGGCATCGAGGTCGCGCTCGCCCGTACCGTCGGCCGCCAGCAGCCGCACCCCGGCGGCGCGCAGTCCCTCGGCTGCCGCCGCGACGGGGACGCCCACGGCGACGGGCAGGTGGAAGAGCGAACCGGCCGAGGCACGCACCGCCTTGGGGTTGTAGAGGTCCACGGAGGCGTCGGTGAGGACGACGGCGTCGGCACCCGCGGCGTCGGCGCAGCGCAGCACGGTGCCCGCGTTGCCGGGGTCGCGTACGTGCGCGAGGACGGCGACGAGGCGCGGCCGGGCAGCCAGCAGCGCGTCCAGCGGACGGTCCAGGAAGCGGCAGACCCCGATGAGGCCCTGCGGGCTGACGGTCTGCGCGATGTCGGCGAGGGTGGAGAGTTCGGCGAGATGCACGCGTGCGCCGCCCTCCCGTGCCTGCGCGAGTATCTCCGGATACCGGGCGGCGGCCTCGGGGGTGGCGAAGAGTTCCAGCAGTACGGGGCCGGCGGCGTCCCCGCCCCCGGCCGCATTGCCGGTTCCGTCGCCTGCCCTGCGATGCGCGACGGCTTCTCGTACGGCCTGCGGCCCCTCGGCGAGGAAACGGCGGTCCTTGGCGCGGAAGTTGCGCCGGACCAGCCGTCGCGCCGCGGCGACGCGCGCTGAGCGAGGGGAGATCAGGTCGGGGGTGGTGCCCATGGACGGCGGCTCACTTCACGGTTCGTAGCGGCACAGCACATGCGGCGACGCAGAGCAGCGGACCGGCTGGCGCGATGCCTGCCGGTCCGCTGCTCTGCGTCATACGCCCGGAGGGTGCCTCAGGCGGCCTTCGGCGCGTTGACGTCGCTCGGGAGGGCCGTCTGGGCCGCCTCGACGAGAGCGGTGAAGGCGCCCGCGTCGTTGACCGCGAGGTCGGCCAGGATCTTGCGGTCCACCTCGATGTTGGCGGCCTTCAGACCCTGGATGAAGCGGTTGTAGGTGATGCCGTTGGCGCGGGCAGCGGCGTTGATGCGCTGGATCCACAGCTGACGGAAGTCGCCCTTGCGCCGCTTGCGGTCGTTGTAGTTGTAGACGTAGGAGTGAGTGACCTGCTCCTTCGCCTTCCGGTACAGGCGAGAGCGCTGGCCGCGGTAACCGCTGGCCTGCTCCAGGATCGCCCGGCGCTTCTTGTGTGCGTTGACTGCCCGCTTGACGCGTGCCACTTGATGACTCCTTGTACACGGGGCCGGTCTGGTGGGACGACCACCCGGCCCGAATCGAATGGATCCCGGTCGAGCGGGGTCTTACTTGCCGAGAAGCTTCTTGGCCTTCTTGGCGTCTCCCGGGGCCATCTCGGTATTGCCGGCGAGGCGGCGCGTCAGCGTGGACGGCTTGTGCTCGAGATAGTGGCGGCGACCGGCACGCTGGCGCATCACCTTGCCGGAGCCGGTGATCTTGAAGCGCTTACGGGCACCACTGTGCGTCTT
>DATMEI010000928.1:0-4495 GCA_035556995.1 Streptomyces sp. | reverse complement strand
TACTCGTCGTTCGGCGGCGCCTGGGCCGTCATCCAGACCGACATGCTCCAGTTCGTATTCCTCGGTGTGTTCATTCCAGTGACGCTGATTCTGGCGCTCGGCGAGGTCGGCGGTCCGTCAGGGCTGGTCGATTCGCTCCCGGACGCGCATCTGACGTTCGGCGGCGGATACAGCACCGCGACATTCGTCGGGCTCTTCATAGCCTTTCTGCTGGGGGAGACGCTCGTACCGCCCTATGCCCAGCGGACGTTCTCCACGCCGGACAGCAAGCACGCACGGCGGGGATTCGCGCTCACCGGAATATTCTCGTTCCTCTTCTATTTCGTCGCCGCCACTCTGGGGCTGGTCGCGCTCGCCCTCTATCCGGACATCGAACCGGACCAGGCGATCCCGAAACTGGTGATGACCCTGGTGCCGGCCGGACTGGTCGGACTGGTGGTGGCGGCCCTGCTGGCCGTGGTGATGTCCACCGCCAGCTCCTATCTCAACTCGGCCTCCGTGGCCTTCGTGAAGGACGTCTACCAGCCGCTCGTGCCGGGAGAGATCAGCACGAAGCGCAAGCTGTCGCTGGAGCGCGGACTCACCCTGCTCGTCGGGACGCTCGCGACGGGATTCGCGCTCGTCGTCCCCTCCATCGTGGACGCGCTGATCTACGCCTACTCGTTCTGGGCGCCGACCATCGTCATACCGCTGCTGATCGCTGTGCTCTTCGGCAGCCGGTCGAAGCCCGCCGCACTGACCGCGATCGTCGCCGGAGCCGCGGCCACGCTGATCTGGCTGGTGTGGTTCCAGGAGTGGACCGGACTGGACCCGATCGTCGTGGGTGCCGCGGTCAACCTCGTCGCCTTCGTGATCGCCCAAGCGGTGACGCGCAGGCCCACACCCCGTAAGCCGGTGGCGGCGTGACTGCCGCCACCGGGCCCGCCGAAGCGAGGAAGGAGGAGAAATGGCTGTCTACTCTGTGCTGCTCTACGGCGTTCCCGCGCTGGTGATCGCGGTGACGCTGTACACCGGCTATCTGGGCTTCAAGTTCTACGTCGCCGAAGTCATCAACGAACCGGACGAGTGACCCGCCGGCCCGGTCCTCAGGGCAGCACGCCGTCGACGGTGACGGTCTCCCGCGACGCCGCGGGACGCTGGTTCGCATCGATGCTCTGCGTCGACCCCTCCATCAAGCCGCTCCCCGCAGCAGACACGGCGGTCGGAATCGACGTCGGCCTGAACCACCTGCTGACCCTGTCCACTGGGGAGAAGGTCACCAACCCGCGCCATGAGCGCAGGGACCGTGTCCGGCTCGCCCTGGCCCAGCGGAACCTGGCCCGCAAGGCCAAGGGCGACGGCGCCAACCGCAACAAGGCCCGGCAGCGCGTGGCGAAGATCCACGCCAGGATCGCCGACCGCCGCCGGGACAGCCTGCACAAGCTGACCACACGACTCGTGCGCGAAAACCAAACGCTCGTGATCGAGGACCTGACCGTGCGCAACATGGTCAAGAACCACACACTCGCCCGCGCCATCTCCGATGCTTCGTGGCGCGAGTTCCGAACCATGCTGGAGTACAAGGCCACCTGGTACGGGCGGGAGGTCGTGGTCGTGGACCGCTTCTTCCCCTCGTCCAAGCTGTGCTCCGCCTGCGGCACCTTGCAGGACAAGATGCCGCTGAACGTCCGCACCTGGACGTGCGACTGCGGCACGACCCACGACCGGGACGTGAACGCGGCACGCAACCTTCTGGCCGCCGGACTGGCGGTGTCTGTCTGTGGAGCTGGTGTAAGACCTCAACGGAGAACTCCGGGCGGGCAGTCGGCGACGAAGCAGAAAACCCCACGGCGCGAGCCGTAGGAACCCCCCTCCTCCAGGAGGGGGAGGAAGTCAACTTCTCCCATGCGAGCGGACCCGGCACCCAGGGCGTGGTCCTCGCGACCATGTCCTATCCGACGTCGATCCGCGGCGTGGGCGTGGGCTTCGCACAGACGGGCAACCGAGTCGGCGGCACCATCGGCCTCGTCGTCTGGCCGATGCTCACCGCGGCGTACGACCTCGGCGCGCTGCTCTTTCTCGCCGCGATCCCGCTGCTGGGCCTGGCCTCGCTGCTGCTGATCCGCTGGGATCCGACGCACGTCGACGTCGACGTCGACGTCGACGTGGACGACTACGCGGAGGAGACCGGCCCCAGCGACACCGCCCCGCAAGCAAAGCAGGCGGTCCCCACGGTCCCCACGCCTTCAGCAAAGGACGGCAGCTGACCCACGCTCCCGCCGGAACTCGGCCGGGGAGGCTCGCGGACCCTCGGGCCCGCGAGCCTCCCGCGTGGGCCGGGCCCCCCCTTGCTGTCCGGCCTCGTCGATGTCAGCGAGCGGCCCTCCGCGAAGTCCGCGGAGGGCCCGGCCGGATCAGGCCGTCAGCGTCGCCGGGTCGCTGACGCCCGGGGCGCCCGTCTCCACGTGGCCCGCGGAACGGCGCAGCCACGACTGGTCCGTGTCGGAGGACACGGACAGGTCGTACCAGCGCTTGCTCGCGCGCAGGTTCACCGTCTGCACCACGCGCCCGCCCGCGCGCACGGTGTACGTCTCCTCCGATCCGCCGTACGCATTCGTCACCGTGAGGTGGCAGTCGACGTCGCCGCGGTTCGTCATGGTCAGCTCGACGTCGCCGCTCGCCGGGACGTGACGGCAGGTCACCTCGGGGCCCGGGGTGTCGCCGGGGCCCTTGAAGGTGCGCAGGAAGCCGTTCGGGCCGTGGACCGACAGGTCGTAGACGCCGTCCGAGTAGGCCGTGTTCCAGGTGTCGGAGAGCTCCTTGCCGGCTTCGGCGGTGTACGTCCACGGGCCGTCCGTACGGTTCGCGGACGTGACCAGGAAGCAGGCACCCGCCGCCTCGCCGCCGCTGAAGGTGAGCGTGAACTTCCCCTTCGCGGGCTCGGCCGTCCCGTCCACGCGCGGCGCGTACGCCAGTGGGCGCGTGGGCCGTGAACCGGCCTCCTGCTTGGGCAGGACGGGGTTGGCGGGAGGCTTCGGTACGTAGTCGTCGTGCCGCTCCTTGTCCGGGGGCTCGTATGCGTCGGTGTCCGGCAGCGAGGCCGGGTCGGTGTCCTTGAGAGAGAAGTCGAACGCCGAGGTGAGATCGCCGCAGACCGCGCGCCGCCAGGGCGAGATGTTCGGCTCCAGCACGCCGAAGCGGCGCTCCATGAAGCGCAGGACGGAGGTGTGGTCGAGGACCTCCGAGCAGACGTAACCGCCCGTGCTCCAGGGGGAGATGACGAGCATGGGCACGCGCTGGCCGAGCCCGTACGGTCCGGGGGAGTAGCCGCTGACGCCGCCCCGGTAGTAGTCGGGCCCGGTGTCGACGGTGGAGGCGCCCTGGGCGGCGGAGGCCGGAGGAAAGGGCGGAACGACGTGGTCGAAGTAGCCGTCGTTCTCGTCGTACGTGATGAACAGGGCCGTCCTGCTCCACACCTCCGGGTCCGAGGTGAGGGCGTCCAGGACCTGGGAGATGTACCAGGCGCCGTAGTTCGCGGGGAAGTTGGGATGCTCCGAGAAGGCCTCGGGGGCGGCTATCCACGAGATCTGCGGAAGCCGCCCGGCTTGCACGTCGGCCTTGAGGACGTCGAAGTAGCCGTCGCCCTTCTTGGCGTCGGTGCCGGTGCGGGCCTTGTCGTAGAGCGGGTCACCGGGCTTGGAGCTGCGGTAACTGTTGAACCAGAGCAGCGAGTTGTCGCCGTAGTTGCCGCGGTAGGCGTCGTCGATCCAGCCCCAGGAGCCCTCTTCGTCGAGGCCGTCGCCGATGTCCTGGTAGATCTTCCACGAGACATCGGCCTGCTCCAGCCGCTCGGGATACGTCGTCCAGCCGTACCCGGCCTCCTCGTTGCCGAGGACGGGGCCGCCGCCCTTGCCGTCGTTGCCGGTGTAGCCCGTCCACAGGTAGAAGCGGTTCGGGTCGGTGGCTCCGATCATCGAGCAGTGGTAGGAGTCGCAGATGGTGAAGGAGTCGGCGAGCGCGTAGTGGAACGGGATGTCCTCCCGCGTCAGATGCGCCATCGTCCCCGTTCCCTTGGCGGGGATCCACTGGTCGTACTTGCCGCCGTGCCAGGCCTGTTGGCCACCGGCCCAGTCGTGGTTGAGGCCCGCGATGAACTGCATGCCCAGGTTCTCGGCGTCCGGGTGGTAAGGCAGCACGTCCCGGGTGCCGTCCGACTGGTGCCAGACCGTCTTCTTTCCGCTCGGCGCCGCCGGGCGCGGGTCGCCGAATCCACGTACGCCCCTGAGGGAGCCGAAGTAGTGGTCGAAGGACCGGTTCTCCTGCATCAGCACGACGATGTGCTCGACGTCCTGGATGGTGCCCGAACGGCGCGCTGCGGGGATCGCGGCGGCACGCTCGATACTGCTCGACAGGGCGGAGAAGCCCGCCGTCGCGCCGGCGATCTGGAGGAAGCGGCGCCGATTGAGTCCTGGCATGAGTCTGCTGACCTCGCGGGGTGTGGGGGAGTGGACCGGAT
>DATMEI010000927.1:0-3387 GCA_035556995.1 Streptomyces sp. | reverse complement strand
GACCAAGGACCTCTCCGAGCCGCTGCGCGATGTGGGGCCCACCTCCATCGACGAGCAGATGGCGACCGTGGAGGACGGCCAGCACCCCTTCCTGGACCGCGACGAGGTGCACGAGATCTACCGGGAGTGGCGGCAGGTCTTCAACGAGTACGACCCGCCGCGCGTCGGCGTCGCCGAGGCGTGGGTGAAGAGGGACCGCCTCGTGCGCTACGCAAGTCCCGAGGGGCTGGGCCAGGCGTTCAACTTCGAGTATCTGAAGACGGGTTGGTCCGCTCCCGAGCTGCGCTTCGTCATCGACGACTCGCTGCGTACGGCACAGGCGGCGGGCGCCTCGGCGACCTGGGTGCTCTCCAACCACGATGTGATCAGGCACGCTTCGCGCTTCGCCCTGCCCGAAGACGCCGACCCCGAAGCCTGGTTGCTCAGCGGCGGCACTCAGCCGCAGGCCGACCACGAGCGCGGACTGCGGCGGGCACGGGCGGCGACTCTGCTGGAACTGGCCCTCCCGGGGTCCGCCTACATGTACCAGGGTGAGGAGCTGGGGCTGCCCGAGGTGGCCGGCATCGCCGAGGGAGACCTTCAAGACCCCGTGTGGGAGCGCAGTTCACACTCCCGCAAGGGGCGCGACGGCTGCCGCGTACCGCTGCCGTGGACGCGCGAGGGCGAGTCGTTCGGCTTCGGCGGTGCGCCGTGGCTGCCGCAGCCGTCCGGCTTCGGCGAGCTGTCTGCGGAGGCGCAGGAGGGCCGGGAGGGCTCCACGCTGGAGCTGTACCGCGAGGCTCTGCGGCTGCGGCACAAGCTGGTGGGCTCGGACGAGTCCCTGCGGTGGGTCAGCACCGGGGAGAGCGAACAGGCGGGCGTGCTGCACTTCGTACGTCCCGACGGCTGGCACTGCATCACCAACTTCAGCACGGAGACGAAGCCGCTGCCGGAGGGTGAAGTGCTGCTGAGCAGCGGCCCGTTGAACGGCGACGGGCTGCCCGGCGAGACGACGGTGTGGCTGCGGGACGGAGCCGCTCAGGACTGACGCGGGTCGACGGCACGGCAGACCACAGCTTCCGGACGGCGTCCGGGGTCTGCCGTGCCGTTTCGCATGCACGGCGGCCGCGTCCGCGTCCGCCGCGGCCTCCGCGCGCTCCCCTCCCCCTCACTCCTCGTCGACGAAGAAGCTGTCGTGCTGGACACGGAAGTCCTCCAGCGCCTGACCGCCGCGCCGCGTCATCTCGGCGACCCTTTCGAAGTAGTCCTCGCGGGGCGCGCCCGGAGAGAAGAGCAGCAGCATGGACACCGGGTCGTCGGAGGTGTTCTTGAACGCGTGCAGCCCGCCGACCGGTACGTACAGGAAGTCGCCCTCCCGTCCGGTGATCCAGCGGTCCCCGTCGAAGAGCTGCAACCGGCCGGAGAGGATGTAGAAGGACTCCGAGATCGACCGGTGGAAGTGCCTGCTCGGCCCGGGGGAGCGGGGCCCCATCTCGACTTTGTAGAGGCCGAATTCGCCTCCTGTGCCCGCTCCGGTTGCCAGGTAGTGGGTGTTGTCGCCCGTCCCGGACGACAGCTCGGGCTCGGTGGCGGCGGACCTGAACACCGCGTTGACCTCGCCGCCTTCGCCGAGGTAGCGGGGCTCCGGATACGACATGTCTGCTCCTTCCGTCGGTTCTGCCGGTTCCCCGCGATTGTGGCCGTCTTGACGTCCTCCCTCGCTGAAGCGGGGCCGCCCGTACGGCCGCACGGGGGCGCTGCCCCCGCGCGACCGCGAACGCTCCGGAAGTTCCTGAGCGGAAAGCCTCATCGGGCTGAGGACTGGTGCGTCACTTCACCGGCACCGGCCGCCCGGACCGTACGGAGGCATAACCGGCCAGGGCGATACGCAACGAGCGCAACCCCGCCTCGCCGTCGGCTACTTGAACCGCCCCCTCGGCGGCGCCGTACAGGAACGTACGCACCATCGCCCCGTCCAGGTCGGTGCCCCACGGCAGCAGCACGCCGCTGCGGTTCCTCTCGTCGAAGCCGGAGACGACCTGCCCGAAGGCGTCCATCTCCACCGTGGCGCGCTCGCCGACCAGTTGGAGTTCGAGCCCGCCCCAGGTGGGGTGGTGGCCGGGATGGCTCCAGCTGCAGTCGATGGTGGCGACGGCGCCGTTGTCGTAGCGGACGGTCACGAGCCCGGCGGTGTCGACCTCGACCTCGTCGCCGTACATGAGGTTGTTGCTCTGCGCGTACACGTCCACGGCCCGCGCACCCGCGAAGAGGTCGTCGAGCAGGTCGGCGATGTGGACGGTGTGGTCCATCATCGCCCCGCCGCCCGCCAGTTCGGGGTCGACGAACCAGGCGCGTGCCCCGGCGGGCAGGCTGCCGTTGTTCGCGCCGGCCACGGTGAGCACCGGGCCGGTGCCCCCGCCCTGCACCGCCTCGCGCAGAGCCGCGTACGCCGGGCTGAAGCGGACGGGATAGGCGACCCCCAGCCGGACTCCCGCCTCCCGGCAGGCGGCGACCATCGCCTCCCCGTCTTCCGCGGTCGTGGCGAGCGGCTTCTCGCACAGCACGTCCACGCCGTGCTTGGCGGCCAGTTCGACGAGGGGGCGGTGCCGTGAGTTCTCCGAGGCGACGATGACGGCGTCCGGTCCCCAGTCGAAGAGCGCCTGGTAGGTGTCGGCGTGCTCGACACCGAGCTGCTCGGCGAGCGCCCTGCCACGCACTTCGCCGGGTGGTGCCGAGCCCGCGTCCGGGTCGCTGGTGAGGACCTCCACGCCGGGCATGTCGCGCAGCAGCTTCGCGTAGCCGGTCGCGTGTACGTGGGCGAACGACAGCACTCCGACCTTCATCGGGTCACCTCCTGGATCTCGTGGGCCTCGTGTGTCCCGTCGTTCGGGCTCCCGGTCTCCACTGCCTCTCCGGTACGGGCGGACTCGGATGCCGCGACCGCGATACGTACCGCCGCGAGCCCGTCCTGCGCGGTCACCCGCGGCGCCGGACCCCCTCGGACCGCCTCCGCGAACTCCCGCAGCTCGGTGAGGAACGGGCTCTCGTTCAGGTTCGTGGCCGGGATGCCCTCACCCTTCGCGCCGCCGCCCTGCGAGATCACGCGGAACGCCTTCGTCTGCGCGGAGTCGTGCTGGAGTACGCCGTCCCGTCCGGCGATGCGGAACGTCGTGCGGAACTGCGCGTCCGGCAGTCCCCACACGCCGTGCACGTGGCTGACCGCTCCCGAGGCGTGCGTGAGTACGGCCGTCGCGGCGGCCACGCAGCCCGCCGGAGCGGGCGCCTCCTGATGACCGCGGACGTGGGCGTGCACGCGGACGACCTCACCGGCGAGCAGCCTGGCGAAGTCGAAGTCGTGGATCATCTGGTCGACGAGCAGGCCGCCGGAGAGCTCCGGGTCGGCGAACC
>DATMEI010000926.1:0-6484 GCA_035556995.1 Streptomyces sp. | reverse complement strand
GTCGCCATCAGCTGGGTGATGGCGCCCATGTACTCCTCGGGGGCGTCGATCGTCATCCGCTCCACCGGCTCGTGCAGCTTGCCGTTGATCTCGCGCGTGACGACCTCCGGCTTGCCGACGGTCAGCTCGAAGCCCTCCCGGCGCATGGTCTCCACGAGGATGGCGAGCGCCAGCTCACCACGGCCCTGCACCTCCCAGGCGTCGGGGCGTTCCGTGGGCAGGACGCGCAGCGAGACGTTGCCGACGAGCTCGCGTTCCAGACGGTCCTTCACGAGCCGGGCCGTCACCTTGTGGCCCTTGCCGCCCTTGCCGACCAGCGGCGACTGGTTCGTACCGATCGTCATCGAGATCGCCGGCTCGTCGACGGTGATGAGCGGCAGCGCGACCGGGTTCTCCGGGTCGGCGAGGGTCTCACCGATCATGATGTCGGGAATACCCGCTACCGCGCAGATGTCGCCGGGACCGGCCGCCTCGGCGGGCTTGCGGGTCAGCGCGTCCGTCATCATCAACTCGGTGATGCGTACGTTCTGTTCGGTGCCGTCGCGCTTCATCCAGGTCACTGTCTGACCCTTCTTCAGCGTCCCGTTCTTCACGCGCAGGAGCGCGATGCGGCCGAGGAAGTTGTCGGCGTCGAGGTTGGTGACGTGGGCCTGGAGCGGTGCGTCCTCCTCGTACGTGGGAGCGGGCACCGTCTCCAGCAGGGTGGTGAAGAAGGGCTCGAGGCTGTCGCTGTCCGGCGGGACGCTGCCGTCCTCGGGCTGGGTCAGCGAGGCGACGCCGTCGCGCGCGCAGGCGTAGACGATGGGGAACTCGATCTGCTCCTCGTCCGCGTCCAGGTCGAGGAAGAGGTCATAGGTGTCGTCGACGACCGCGGCGATACGTGCGTCGGAACGGTCCGTCTTGTTGATGCAGAGGATGACCGGAAGCCGAGCCTCCAGAGCCTTGCGGAGGACGAACCGGGTCTGCGGCAGCGGCCCCTCGGAGGCGTCGACCAGGAGCACGACCGCGTCCACCATCGACAGGCCGCGCTCGACCTCACCGCCGAAGTCGGCGTGACCCGGGGTGTCGATGATGTTGATGACGACGGTGTCGCCGCTGCCCTTCGGGTGGTATTTGACCGCGGTGTTCTTCGCGAGAATGGTGATGCCCTTCTCGCGCTCCAGGTCGTTCGAGTCCATCATGCGGTCGTCGACCGACTCCAGCTGGTGCGCGCCGAATGTTCCGGCCTGCTTGAGCATGCCGTCGACGAGGGTGGTCTTCCCATGGTCGACGT
The DNA here is from genome assembly GCA_035556995.1 of Streptomyces sp. Classification (GTDB taxonomy): domain Bacteria; phylum Actinomycetota; class Actinomycetes; order Streptomycetales; family Streptomycetaceae; genus Streptomyces. The sequence goes on along the minus strand of DATMEI010000926.1, from coordinate 5,211 downwards.
GGGCGACGATGGCGACGTTGCGGATGTCATGGCGCGTGGGCATGGCTGGTCGGACTTCTCCCGGATCGTGGGTGGGGCGCGGTGCGTCGGTGCCGTTCACGCGCCCTGCCGGGCTGATCTCGCCGCGGCTCCGTCAACCATGGTAAGGGCCGACCACCCTGCGACCTATTTCAGGCCTCTTCCCGGGGCGGGACCTACTGCTTCTCGTAGCCGATGTCCTGGTAGCGGGGAGTCTGGAAGCCGAAGGCCCCCGCGTTGGCGATCTTGTCGCCGGCCGCCACCAGCTGCGGCCTCTGGTAGAGGGGTACGGACCCGGCCGCCGCCCAGATGCGGGCGTCCGCGCGCTTGATCAGATCGTTGCGGGCGCCGTCGTCCAGCTCCGTGGACGCCTGCTCGAAGAGCTGGTCGATCTGGTTGGTGCCGACCCGTGTGTAGTTCTGCTCCACCAGCAGCGAACCGTCCGCTGCCGCTGCCGGCTTGGCGAAGATGGGGCGCGCGTCGGTGGCGGGATAGGCGGTGCCGGGCCAGGAGTACAGGGCGAGGTCGTACTCACCCTGGGCGATGTGGTTCTCGAAGTACTCCTCGTCGGCCACCTTCTTCATCTGCGTACGTACGCCGATGCTGGTCAGCTCCTTCGCGATGCGCGCACCCGTGGCCCTGATCGACTCGGAGCCGGGCCCCGCGGGCAGTACGAAACGCAGAGTGAGCGGCTTCCCCGCCTTCATCCGCTGCAGCTTCGCCCCGCCGTCGGAGAGCAGACGCAGCTCGTCGGCGGTGGCGCGGGCCCGGGTGGCCTTCTTGAGGGCGGCACGGGCCTTGCGGATCCTGCTCTCCGAGCCGCTGTCCTTCGCCTTGCGCATCTGTACGCGTGCGGCCTGCGTCAGCAGCGAAGCCCGCTGACCCGCAGTGACCGGAGAGAGGGTGAGGGGCTGCCCGGCGAGACGGGCGGCTTCGGCGGCGCTGACGGGCGCGAACGCCGGGGCTCCCGCGGCACGGTTGCGCGAACCGCTCTTCCGGGCGTCCTTCCCGGCGTCTTTCGCGCCCTGCTTTTCGTCGTGCTCGCCTTCCTCGGCCTTCTTCGCGTCCGCGCCACCGGTGGCACCGGGTTCGGCCTGGCCGTCCTTCCAGCCGGCGTCCGCGAGCAGCGACTGGGCCGACTCCACATCCTGCTCGCCGAGTGCGTCGCTGTTGTCGGCGTATCCGTCCTGGTCGATCATCCGCAGGTGACTGCCGAGCGACTTGACGGGCAGACCCGTACCGCGGAGCGCCTGCTTGGCGATGGCCTCGCGGTCGATGGCCCGGGCGACGGCGCGGCGTACACGCTCATCCGCGAGCGGGCCCTCGGCACCGTTGAGCGCCAGCTGGGTGTAGGCGGGTTCGAACGCGTGCCGTACGGCGATGTTCCGCAGCCTCCGGTCCTGCGCGGCGCGCTTCCGCGCCTCCTTCTTCGTCATACGGGCGTGCTCACCGCGCTCGGAACGCTTCTTCGCCTCGCTCTTGGCGTCCTCTCCCCCGCCGCCCTTGCCGCCGTGCGCACGGACGATGCGGCGGAGGGTGGAGACGTCGATCTCGGCCAGGTCCAGCTTTCCGCGTGCCAGCGCGGCCTGCCGCTCGTCCCGCGGTACGACGCGCAGGACGATCCGCTTCAGCTTGGCCGGATCGCCCCACCAGTCCTTGTTCCGTACGAGGGTGACCGAGGTGTCGCTCCTGTGGATCTTCTCGACCTTGAAGGGCCCGGCCGAATTGGGCAGCGACGTGCGGGCCTTGCGCTTGAAGTCCTTCGCGTGCCCCATCACGGACTTCGGGTACAGCGGCGTGAAGAGCGATTTCCAGTCGGCGTAGGACTTGCGGAAGACGACCTTCACTTCGTGTGCGCCCGACCCCTTGGTCACCTTCTTGATCCGGTCGTAACCCGCGTTCCGAGCGGCACCGTACGAGCTCTTCTTGCCGCTCAGTGCCTTCCACTGCGCCTTGAAGTCGGCGACGCCGATCGACCGTCCGCTGCTCCACCGCGCCTTGGGGTTGAGCTTGTACACGACGGTCTGCCGGGGCTTGCTCGAGGTGACGTCGGCGGCCTCCACATAGTCCGCGTTGGGCTGCGGCCGTGCGGCGGAGTCCAGCGTGAAGAGGGAGGGCAGTGTGGCGCCCGTGATCCGTTCGGTGCCGGCGTCGGCCGTGGGCTGGAAGGCGTTGAGAGTACGCGGCAGGGTGTCGACGGCCCAGCGCATCGTGCCGCCCGAGGCGATCTGCTCCCGGTCCAGGTGCGGGACGTCTCTGGACGCGCCGCTTCCGCCCCCTTCGGAGGCCGGTCCGTCGTCGCTGGACGTGCACGCGGCGAGAGGAAGCAGCGCGCCGGCCATGAGGAGTGCGAGGGAGCGCCGAGTGGCTGCGTCGAGGGCTGGCACGGCTGGCATTGGCTGACCTCCGGGGCTGACCGCGGACCGACTGTCCGTACACGCCCCTGCCTGCGGGAGCCCGTTCGGCGGCATAGGCGTTTCATCACATCTATCGCCCACTGAAGGGGAGGTCAGACTCCTTGTCGCGGAGGCTGGGCCGGGTGGCACGGCACGCCACCCATGCGGAGCAGGAAGCGCTCTGCGCGGGCTCGAAATGAGAGGTATCTTTGACTGAGTCAAAGATTCAGGGGAGCCGATGTCCACGGAAACAGTTCAGGAGATGCGGGCGTTCAACCGCTTCTACACGAACCTCATCGGCGCGCTCGACTACAGCCGCCACCTGCACACGCCGTACACCCTGACCGAGGCACGCGTGCTCTACGAGCTGGTGCGGGCGCGGCAGACCGACGCCGCAGACCTGCGGGCCGCCCTGTCCGTCGACGCGGGACAGCTGAGCCGGATGCTCACCCGGTTCGAGAAGCAAGGGCTGGTCCATCGCGAACCCTCGGCGCGTGACGGCCGGCGCCTCAGCGTGGAGCTGACCGGCCAGGGCAGGGACGCCGCTCAGCAGCTGGAGGAGCGCTCACAGGGCGCCGTCGAGTCGCTGCTGGCCCGTATACCGGAAACGGACCGCGACCTGCTGGCGGAGACGCTGCGGACGGCGCGCGGGATTCTGCAGGGCCGTGGAGAGGAGGAGCCACCGCGGATACGGGTGCGGGCTCCGCGCCCGGGTGACCTGGGCTGGATCATCGAGCGCAACGCATCCGTCTACGCAGCGGAGTTCGGCTGGAACGGGAGTTACGAAGCGCTGGTGGCCCGTATCGTCGCGGAGTTCGCCGAGGACCACGATCCGCGGCGGGAGGCCGCCTGGGTCGCCGAGCTGGACGGGCGGCGGGCGGGCTGCGTGATGTGCGTGTCCGACACCGCTCCGGACACGGCGCGGCTGCGGCTGCTGCTCGTCGATCCGAGCGCCCGCGGTCACCGGCTCGGGGACCGCCTCGTGAAGGAGTGCGTCGACTTCGCCCGTGGGGCCGGCTACCGCGAGATGGTCCTGTGGACGAACGACGTGCTGGCCGCGGCCCGGCGCATCTACCAGAGGGCGGGTTTCGAGCTGGTCAAGGAGGAGCCACACCACAGCTTCGGCCACGACTTGGTCGGCCAGGACTGGCGGCTGACGCTCTGACCTGCTGAGGAGCTCCGACCGGCCTGCACCGTCAGCCTCTGACGCGCCCTTCCTGAACGGTGCGCGGGCGGCTTGGTGACGGGCTGGGCAGGCCCGCTTCCCGGCACCCGGTTTCCGGCCTCCGTGGGGGGACAACTGCGCGTCCACGGGCCGTAGTTGCTGGGCGGAGTCGGCCTGCGCCCCGGGGACCACCCGAGGGCGGCCGTGACCCGTCCGGGTGACCGGGCTTGGTGATCATGCCCCTCACGAGGTAAACCCGTGCAGCGCCCTTCACAAGGAGGAGAGTGACGCGCGACACTCGCCATCGCACCTTGACACGCAAGCCGCTCATGAACACAAGCCAGCCGCCAAGACCAGCGGAGGTAGGCACGTCATGTCACCTCAATCGTCACTGCACGACGACCTGACGGCGGCCCAGCGCTGCCTCGACGAACTCACTCATACCGTCAACCGGCTCGAACGCCAGGTCGGCAGCGGGCTGGAGATCAGGCGCGTACGAAGCGACGCCGAGCATCTGCGGGAGTCCCTGGCACTGCTGCGTGCAGCTTCACCGACCACCGGAGCGCCGAGCACCACCCACCTCGAAATGGTCACAATCCCGGACAAACCATACGACCAGGGTCTGTGGTCGGACGTCGACGACGAGGGGGTGGGCGCGAAGGACCGGCACGCGCCGTGAGTCCCGCGCGGCCGGGCTGAGTCAGCTCTGAGGACCGCCCCAGCTATCAAGTCGCCCATACCGGAGAAACCGTTGGCCACTGGCACCCAACCCCAACCGAATACGAGCAGTACGGGCAGCACGAAAGGTACGAGCGCTTCGCCGGGCACGGCCGGCACCGGTGGCGTGCAGACAGGCACGCGCGCCGAGATCGCCGACCGCCACCTGCGCACCGACCGCTGGTGGCTCGCCCCGGCAGCCACCGCGCTCGGCCTGTTCGCCTTCATCGTCTACTCGACGTGGCGGGCGTTCGCGAACGCCGACTACTACCACGCGCCCTATGTCTCGCCCTTCTACTCCCCCTGCCTCGCGGAGAGCTGCGAGCAGATGCAGGGCGGCCCCAACTGGGCCCTCTTCGGGGAGTGGTGGCCCCTGTCGCCCGCGTTGATCATTCTGATCTTCCCGCTGGGCTTCCGTCTCACCTGCTACTACTACCGCAAGGCGTACTACCGCGGATTCTGGGCCTCTCCTCCGGCCTGCGCGGTCGCCGAGCCCCACAAGAGCTACTCCGGTGAGACGCGCTTCCCTCTCATCCTGCAGAACCTCCACCGGTACTTCTTCTACGCCGCCGTCCTCGTCGCGGTCATCCTCACCTGGGACACCCTGCTCGGTTTCCGCAACGCGGACTACGAGTGGGGGCACATGGGCCTGGGCACCGTGGTCTTCCTCATCAACATCGTGCTGATCTGGGCGTACACCCTCTCCTGCCACTCCTGCCGGCACATCATCGGCGGACGGTTGCGGCACTTCTCCAGACATCCGCTGCGATACCGCCTGTGGGGCTGGGTCGGCAAGCTGAATGCCCGTCATATGCAGTTGGCCTGGGCGTCGTTGATCAGCGTCGCGCTCGCCGACTACTACGTGTATCTCCTCGCGTCCGGTGCCTTCGACGATCCGAGGCTGTTTTGAGAAGG
>DATMEI010000925.1:0-2273 GCA_035556995.1 Streptomyces sp. | reverse complement strand
GGCCGAGGCTTGCGTGGAGGAGAACACGAAATCGACCGACCCGGGGTCGGAGGCAAGGGTGTGCTCCAGGGCGCGCGCGGCCTGCCTGGAACCGAGGTCGCTTACAACGACGCGCATGTTGTTGCGCAGGAGGATCTCCCGCACCACGGAGTCTTCGAAGAACAGCGCCTTCGAGCCGCCGAACCCGTACACCTCGACGATCGGCTTCAGTGGCGGCGTGTGCGCGCCCGCGACGCCGAGCGCCACACCACCGGCGAGTGCCACGGCCATGGCTGCGCCGAACGGCCGCAGGAAGCGGGGTCTACGTCGAAGCAGGGTCGAGCGTACGGCGAGCCGCGGTTCCTCGACCCGCGATTGCGCGGGACTGCTGACACCTCCGGACTCCATTGTCCGACCCCCAGGTGAACTATGGGCGACGACATTGTCGCTACCCGTTCGAGGTTACCGGTAGCCGGGCCCGATCGGCCCCGGTTGGATGTCCTTCGCATGGACGCCGGTGGAAGACATCCACGCAGCGCCCGACGGACACCATCACCGTCGCGGGGCAGTCCGAGAACTGTTCTAGGAACAGGAAGACGTTGCTTGCCATCGGTTGGTACTTCCGATTTCTCCAAGCCAGACGGTGAATGTGTTGCGACGATGTGAGCATGATCAGAAGAATTCACCCTTACGCCGACGGAGACGATCTGGCCGCGTCCCGGGACTTCTACGTTGGGGTTTTCGGGCTTGAGGTCGCGATGGAGGATCCGGTTCTGGGGTTGAGGTCGCCGAACGACCCCGCTGCGCAGGTCATCGTTCTTCCACGCGGGATGGAGAATCCGCCGCCCCGCTTCGGAATCGACGTGGGCGAACCGGCGGCAGTCGATGCGGCCCACGCCGAGTCCGTGCGGCGCGGATTGCGGGTCGTCTACCCGCTCACCGACGAGCCCTGGGGCGTGCGCCGCTTCTTTGTGGAGGACCCCGGCGGCACGGTGATCAACGTGCTCGCGCACTTGCCCTGACCCGAGGCAGGCGACCAACACGTCGGACGTCCACCCGTCCTTACAGCCAGTCGCGCTTGCGTGCGTACCGCGCCGCTTCGTGCCGGGTCCGGGTCTGGGTCTTCTGCATCGCGTTGGAGAGGTAGTTGCGCACCGTGCCCTCTGCCAGGTGGAGCTGGGCGGCGATGTCGGCGACCGAGTACCCCTCACCGGTCTGCCGCAGAACGTCGATCTCACGATCGGTGAGCGGGCAGTCGTCGACGACGGCGAGTGCGGAGACATCCGGGTCTATCCACCGCTTGCCATCGTGCAGTTTCTTGATGACCGACGCGATATGCGCCGGCTCCGCGGACTTGCTGACGAAGCCCTGCACTCCCAGTTTCAATGCCTTGCGGAGCACCCCGGGCCTGGCGTGGCGGGTGAGCATGAGGACCACCTGCTCCGGCCGTGCCCGGTGGATCGCGGAGACGGCGCCGAGCCCGTCCACACCGGGCATCTCCAGATCGATGACGAGCACATCGGGCTGGTGTCGCAAGGTGGCCTGTATGGCCGACTCGCCGTCTTCTGCTTCGCCGAGCACGGTGATCTCGCCCTCGAACGGGAGCAACGACGCCAGCGCCTTGCGGAGCAGGGCCTCGTCGTCGGCGAGTACCACGGTGGTCATAGGTTGTCCTTCCACGTTCTATCGCGCGGTGCCCGAACGGCTGTGCGGGAAGGCCGCGGCCGTCAGGAAATGTCCGTCCTTCTGCTCCACCGTCAGTTCGCCTCCGTCGCCCGCCACTCGTTCCCTGAGCGTGGAGAGCCCCTTGAGTTCGGGAAGCGGATTCTCCTGCACTCCGTCGTTGTCGATGGTGATGCCCGACTGGGAAAGAGTGATCCGCACCTGCTCGGCTTGGGCGTGCCTCAGGATGTTGGTCGTCGTCTCCCGGAGGACCTGACCGAGCAGCTCGCCTGCGTGGACATCGACCTCGGCCTCACGGTCGATGCGCACGCGGATTCCCGCGGCTTCGAAGAGGTTCTTCGCGTTCTCCAGCTCCGCGGACAGGTTGAGCCGCCGCTGTGCGTAGGCGAGCTCCTTGGTCTGGGAGATGGTGTCGCCGACCAGGGCGTGAATCTCCCGGAGCTCCTCCTCCGCCCGTTCGGCGTCGCTGCGTACCAACTTCTGCGCCAGCGCGGTCTTCAGCTTCACCACGTGCAGCGTGTGGCCCTGGATATCGTGCAGGTCGCTGGCGAACCGCACCCGCTCACGGATGACGGCCAGCTCCGCGTCCCGTTCCCGTGACTCCTCCAGCT
>DATMEI010000924.1:0-2098 GCA_035556995.1 Streptomyces sp. | reverse complement strand
TGCACGCCCCAGGCGGTGACCCGCCACAGTGCCTCGGTCGCGATGCTGCGGCTCATCTTGGAGTCACCGCGCTCGCGCTCGACGAAGGTGATCGGCACCTCGACGACGTGGTATCCGGCGCGTACGGCCCGGTGGGCGAGGTCGACCTGGAAGCAGTAGCCCTGCGAGGCCACGTCGTCCATCCCCAGCCCTTCCAGCGTCTCGCTGCGGAAGGCACGGTAACCGCCGGTGATGTCCCGCAGAGGCAGGTCGAGCAGCACCCGCGAGTAGAGGCTGCCGCCGCGGGAGAGGACTTCACGTGACCGCGGCCAGTTGACGACCCGTCCGCCCGGTACCCACCGCGAGCCGAGTACGAGGTCGGCGCCTTTGAGTGCGGTGAGCAGGCGGGGCAGTTCCTCGGGCTGGTGCGAACCGTCGGCGTCCATCTCCACGAGCACGCCGTAGCCGTGCTCGATGCCCCAGCGGAAGCCCGCGAGGTAGGCGGCGCCCAGTCCTTCCTTGCCTTTCCGGTGGAGCACGCTGATGTGCTCGTCCCCGGCTGCGAGTTCATCGGCGACCTTGCCGGTGCCGTCCGGGCTGTTGTCGTCGGCGACCAGGATGTGCGCCTCGGGGACGGCCTCACGCACCCGTGCGGTCACGGGCTCGATGTTGTCGGCCTCGTTGTAGGTCGGGATGATCACCAGAACCTTGCCGAGCGGACCGTACCGCCGCCGCTGCCCGCCGTCCGTCACTGCCGCTGCCCCTCTTGGTTCTGCCGTGCCTGCTGCGCCTGCCGTACGCGCCGGTTGTTGCGTCGCCCGGCGTACCAGGCTCCGGCGCAGGAGAGGACGCCCACCATAGCGAGCACCCACTCCGGAGCGGCGCCGACGCGGTCGGCCAGCGTGGTGTCGTCACGCAGCGGAAGCCGGGCGGTCAGGACGTCCCGCTCGAACTCCTGCGTGCGCTGCTTGATCGTGCCGTCCGGCGCCACGATGGCGCTGATACCGCTCGGGGCGGCGGTGACGACGGCGCGGCCGTGCTCGACGGCGCGGAGCTTGGACATCACCAACTGCTGTTCGGGCTGGCCTGTGTTGCCGTAGGTGGCGTTGTTCGTCTGGACGACGAGGGCACGGGCCCCTGCGTTGACGGTGTCCCGGGGGATCTCGTCGTAGGCGACCTCGAAGCAGATCACGTCGCCGAGCCGGGCGGGACCGGTCTGCAGGACGCCGGAGTGGTCGCCCGGCCAGAAGTCGCGCGGGATCCGCTGGAGCCGGGTGATGACCTTGCTGAGTTCGTCGCGGAAGGGCACGTACTCGCCGAAGGGCACGGGGTGCTGCTTGGTGTAGGAAGCACCCGGCCCCTTCTTCGGATCCCAGACGATGCCCTGATTCTTGACGTAGCCCTCACGGGTCGGGTGGTCGACGAGGGCTCCGACCAGGATGGGGACGCCGATCGCACGGGCTGCCTCGTCGATGCGTTCGCCCGCCTCCGGCCACCTGTAAGGGTCGAGGTCGGAGGCGTTCTCGGGCCAGATGACCAGCTCGGGCTGCTTCGCCTTGCCCGCCTTGACCTTGCGGGCGAGATCGAGAGTCGCGTCGACGTGGTTGTTGAGGATCTTCATGGGGCGCCCGAGGAACTCCATGCCGGGCTGCTCCACGTTGCCCTGGACGACGGCGATGTCCGCTGTGTCGTCCGCGGCGGTGGGCACCGGCACGGCGTATCCGGCGCCGGTGACGGCCACCGCGAGCGTCAGGGAGCCCAGGAGCGGCACAAGGCCCGCGTAGCTGCGGTTGCCCGAGGGGACTGGAGTGCCGTTGCCCGGGTCCGTGACGCGCTCCGACTGTGCCCTGCGGCGCAGACCCCAGAGGGCGATCACGAAGGCCGCGACGGCGGTGCCGGTCAGCGCCGCGGCGAAGGTGACCAGCGGGGCCCCGCCGAGGGCGGCCAGCGGGGTGTAGGGCGAGCCTGTGTTGGCGAAGGCGATCCGCCCCCACGGGAAACCCCCGAAGGGCGTACGGTCGCGGGCCCACTCCTCGGCGACCCACAGGCAGGCCCCCCACAGCGGCCACAGCGGCAGGCGTGAAGTGACGGCAAGAGCGGCGCCGAGCACGACGACGAA
>DATMEI010000923.1:0-5853 GCA_035556995.1 Streptomyces sp. | reverse complement strand
TCCACCATGCCTGCGCACCCCCTGCCTCACCAGGCCGCCCGAGGACATGTGGGACCCGGACCCCGGCTCACGTAACCCAATTCTTATACCGGTATTAGTATCACGGGCATGGTGAGAACGCCTTTGACCCCCTTGGAACGGCAGCGCGGTGAACGGTTCGGCGCCCTGCTGCGGCTGGCCCGCGGCGATCGCAGCATGGTGGAAGTCGCAGCGGCGGCAGGGGTGTCCGCGGAGACGCTGCGCAAGATCGAGACGGGCCGGGCGCCGACCCCCGCCTTCTTCACGGTCGCGGCCCTGGCCACCACTCTGAAGGTGTCCTTGGACGAACTGGCCGCCGCATGCGTCGAGTCCGCCGAGGAGGACGAGGCGCTGCCAGCGTGAGCTGTCAGCGTGACCGCCACTGCCGGAGTCGATGTCGCCGGTCGACACCTCGACCGAGTCGACTTCTACTTGACTGAGCATTGACAAGAGTTGGTTCGGCTCGCAAGGCTCCGAGCTCGACCATTTCATCTACTGAGTAGAGGCCCCCCACATGACCTCTCGTTCGACCAAAGTACTCGTGTCGGCCCTGGCCGGCGTCGGCCTTCTGTTCGCGGTACCCGCATCCGCCAGCTCCGTGGTACCCACCGCCTCGGTCTCCGCCGATGCCGAGCCCGCCGACGCCTGCTACACCTGGGGCGGCGCCCTGAGTGAGGGCGCGTCCGGCGAAGCCGTACGGCAGCTCCAGATCAGAGTCGCCGGCTACCCGGGGACCGGCAGCGACATCGCCATCGACGGCGAGTTCGGCGCTGCCACGAAGGCCGCAGTGGTGCGGTTCCAGGAGGCGTACGGCCTGAGCGCCAGTGGCACCGCGGACCAGGCCACCTTCGACAAGATCTACGAACTCCAGGACGACGACTGCTCGCCGGCCAACTTCGACTACTCCGAGCTCAACAACTGCAACTCCGACTGGTCCGGCGGCAAGGTCGACGCCGCGACGGCGAAGTCCAACGCCCTGGTGACCATGTGGAAGCTGCAGGCCATGCGGCACGCGATGGGCGACAAGCCGATCGACGTCAACGGCGGCTTCCGCAGCGTCGCCTGCAACGACTCCGTCGGCGGCGCCGCCAACAGCCGCCACCTGTACGGTCACGCGGCCGACCTCGGTGCCGGGTCCCAGGGCTTCTGCGCCCTGGCCCTGGAGGCACGCAACCACGGCTTCGGTGAGATCCACGGCCCGGGCTACCCGGGCCACGACGACCACACACACGTCGCGGGCGGCGGCGGCCAGTCCTGGTCGGCCCCCAGCTGCGGTATGTGATCCAGCCCCTGCCCGAGGGCTGACTGCCCGCTGACTGCGGCCCTGCGGCCACCCCTTCCAGGCGTGCGCCGCAGGGCCGCAACGGCGGGCCTGTGCTCGTCCACGGGCCCCGCATCCGACTCGGACGCGGGGGCCCCGGGGACGGCCGGAACGTCAGGACGACGTCGGGAAGCCCAGGTTGATGCCGCCGCCGTCGGCGGGGTCGGGCCAGCGGGTCGTGATGACCTTGCCGCGCGTGTAGAAGGCGATGCCGTCGTTGCCGTAGATGTGCAGGTCGCCGAAGAGGGAGTCCTTCCAGCCGCCGAAGGAGTGGTGGCCGACGGGGACCGGGATGGGGACGTTGACGCCCACCATGCCTGCCTCGACCTCCAGTTGGAAGCGGCGGGCGGCGCCGCCGTCACGGGTGAAGATGGCGGTGCCGTTGCCCCACCGGCTGCTGTTGATGAGGCGGATCCCCTCGTCGTACGTCTCCGCCCGCACCACGCACAGCACCGGACCGAAGATCTCGTCCTGGTAGGCGTCCATGTCGGTGGAGACCTTGTCGAGGAGTGAGACGCCGAGGAAGAAGCCGTCCTCGTGGCCGTCGACCGAGTAGCCGGTGCCGTCGACGACGACGTCGGCGCCCTGGTCGCGGGCGCCGTCCACGTACGAGGCGACCTTGTCGCGGTGTTCGCGGGTGATCAGCGGACCCATCTCGGAGGACGGGTCGTCGCCGGGGCCGATGCGGAGCTTGTGCGCACGGTCGGCGATCTTCGACACCAGTTCGTCGCCCGTGTCGCCGACCGCGACGACGACGGACACGGCCATGCAGCGTTCACCGGCCGAACCGTAGGCGGCGTTGATCGCGTTGTCGGCGGCGAAGTCCAGGTCGGCGTCCGGCAGTACGAGCATGTGGTTCTTGGCGCCGCCGAGCGCCTGTACGCGCTTGCCGTGTGCGACGGCCTCGGACTGGATGTACTTGGCGATCGGGGTGGAGCCGACGAAGCTGACGGCCGCGACGTCCGGGTGCGACAGCAGACGGTCGACGGCGACCTTGTCGCCGTTGACGACGTTGAGGACGCCGTCGGGCAGGCCCGCCTCGGCGGCCAGTTCGACGAGACGGTACGGCGCCGACGGGTCCTTCTCGCTCGGCTTGAGGATGAAGGTGTTGCCGCAGGCGATGGCGAGCGGGAACATCCACATCGGCACCATGCCGGGGAAGTTGAAGGGCGTGATGCCCGCGACGACCCCGAGCGGCTGGCGGATGGAGGCGACGTCCACGCGGGTGGAGACCTGAGTGGACAGTTCGCCCTTGAGCTTCTCCGGGATGCCGCAGGCCAGTTCCAGGATCTCCATGCCGCGGGCGACCTCGCCGAGCGCGTCGGAGTGCACCTTGCCGTGCTCGGACGTGATGAGGGCGGCGATCTCGTCGCGGTGCGCGTCCAGCAGCTCGCGGTACTTGAAGAGGAACGCGGTGCGCTTGGCGAGCGAGCTCTGCGACCAGTCCGCGTACGCCTGCTTGGCCGCGTCGACCGCGGCGTCGACCTCCTCGGTGGAGGCGAGCGAGACCTGCGTGGGCTGCGCGCCGGTGGCGGGGTTGTAGACGGGGGCGGCGTTGCCGGAGACGGACTCGACGGCCTTGCCGCCGATCCAGTGACCGAGGGTCTTCATGAACGGGCCTTTCTGGGCTGGTGGTTGAGAGGTGTCTGCTGGATTCGTGGCGGGCGGAGTCCGGGGCGGGCGTGGCCGGCGGGACGGGCTGGAGGGGCGGGACCGGCCGGACGGCTGCCCCGGTCGGCGGCCTGTCACAAGTGCCGCCGCCTGGTGGACGCGTGGCGTTCGTACTCCTCGCGTGCCTTGCGCGCCGCCGGACGGCCGGAGGTCTCGGCGACGACCACGTCCCACCACGCCGACGCCCCCGGAGCGGCCGGCGCCGCCGGGCTGGTGTCCGTCTCGACGTACACGCACGTCGGACGGTCGGACGCCCGCGCCTCCGCGAGCCCCGCGCGCAGTTCGCCGAGCGTCTCCGCGCGGATGACGTCCATGCCCAGCGAGGCGGCGTTGGCGGCCAGATCGACGGGCAGCGGCTCGCCCGTGTACGTACCGTCGGGAGCCCTGTAGCGGTATGCGGTGCCGAAGCGTTCTGCGCCCGTCTGCTCGGACAGGCCGCCGATGGAGGCGTAACCGTGGTTCTGCAGCAGCACCACGTTGATGTTGATGCCTTCCTGCACCGCGGTGACCAGTTCGGTCGGCAGCATCAGATACGTGCCGTCGCCGACGAGCGCCCACACGGGACGGTCGGGGGCGGCGAGCCGGACGCCGATGGCGCCGGGGATCTCGTAACCCATGCAGGAGTAGCCGTACTCCAGGTGGTACTGGCGCGGGGAGCGGGCCCGCCACAGCTTGTGCAGGTCGCCGGGGAGGGAGCCGGCGGCGTTGATGACGACGTCGTCGTCGCCGACCACGGAGTCCAGGGCGCCCAGCACTTGGGGCTGCGTGGGGGCCGCGCCCTCGTCCTTGGCCGCGTAGGCGGAGTCGACGGTGCGCTCCCAGGCGGCCTTGCCCTCGGCGTACTCCTGCTCGTAGGCGGCGGCGACGCGGTGGCCCAGCAACGCCCCCGCCAGCGCCTCCAGTCCGGCGCGCGCGTCGGCGACGAGCGTCTGCGCGGACATCTTGTGCGAGTCGAAGGGCGTGACGTTGATGTTGAGGAACCGCACGTGCGGTTCGGTGAAGAGGGTGTTGGACGCCGTGGTGAAGTCGCTGTAGCGGGTGCCGACTCCGATGACGAGGTCCGCGGTGCGCGCCAGGCCGTCGGCCACGGCCGTACCGGTGTGGCCGATGCCGCCCACGTCGCAGGGGTGGTCGTAGCGCAGGGAGCCCTTGCCCGCCTGGGTGCTTGCGACGGGGATGCCGGTGGCGTCGGCCAGCGCCCTCAGCGCGTCCTCCGCCTCGCTGTGGTGCACGCCGCCGCCCGCGATGATCAGCGGGCGCCGCGCGTCCAGTACGGCCGTCGCCGCCGCGGCGACCTCGGCCGCCTCGGGGGGCTGGCGCCGTACGTGCCAGACGCGGTCGGCGAAGAACTCCTCCGGCCAGTCGTACGCCTCCGCCTGTACGTCCTGCGGCAGCGCGAGCGTGACGGCGCCGGTCTCGGCGGGGTCGGCGAGCACGCGCATGGCCTGCAGCGCGGCGGGGATGAGGGCCTCGGGCCGGTGTACGCGGTCGAAGTAGCGGGACACGGGGCGCAGCGCGTCGTTGACGGACACGTCGCCGGCGTACGGCACTTCGAGCTGCTGCAGTACGGGGTCGGCGGTTCGGGTGGCGAAGGTGTCGCCGGGGAGCAGCAGCACCGGGATCCGGTTGACGGTGGCGAGGGCGGCGCCGGTGACGAGGTTCGTGGCGCCGGGGCCGATGGACGTGGTGACGGCGTGGGCGGAGAGGCGGTCGCGCTGGCGGGCGTAGCCGACGGCGGCGTGCACCATGGCCTGCTCGTTGCGGCCCTGGAGGTACCGCAGCGGGGCGTTGTCGCCCTGGCCGCTCTCCAGCAGGGCCTGGCCGAGTCCGGCGACGTTGCCGTGGCCGAAGATGCCCCAGCAGGCGTCGATGAGGCGGTGGCGGCGGCCGTCGCGCTCGGTGTACTGGGCGGCCAGGAAGCGGACGAGGGCCTGCGCGACCGTCAGGCGCCGCGTCGCGCCAGGCGAGGGCACGTCGGCCGCCGTCTGCCCGTTTCCCTGGCCGTGCGGTCGTGGTACGGAGCTCACTTGCCCGCCTCTCCTTCCACTGTCGGTGCGTGGTAGAGCGGAAGCCTTGGATCGACAGGCTGCTGCTTCCAGCTGCCTCGGATCCAGGCGTGGTCTGGATGGTCGCAGATAAGCCACGCACGCTCCAGCCCCGGACCGGCCATCACGTTCAGGTAGTACATGTCGTGACCGGGTGCGGCCATCGACGGGCCGTGCCAGCCGTCCGGGATCAGCACCGCGTCACCGTCGCGCACCTCGGCGAGTACGTCGGTGGCGCTGCCCGGCCCGGACGGTGAGACCCGCTGATAGCCCATCCCCGGGATGCTGCCGCTCTCCGCCTGGTGAGGAGCGATCTCGAAGTAGTAGATCTCCTCCAACTCGCTCTCCACGTCCGGCCGGTGCTCGTCGTGCTTGTGCGGGGGGTACGAGGACCAGTTGCCGCCCGGCGTGAGCACCTCCACCGCGATCAGCTGATCCGCCTCGAAGACGCCGGCCGCGGCGAAGTTGTTGACCTGCCGGGAGCAGTTGCCCGTGCCGCGCAGCTCGACCGGGACGCCGGAGGCCGGGCCGTAGCGGGCGGGAAACCGCCTCGTGCAGCGCGCGCCCGTGAGGGCGAAGCGGCCTCCGGAGCCGCTGGTGACGCTCACCTCGGCGTCCCGCGGCACGTACGCGAAGTCGCTCACACCGTCGAAGACGCTTGCCCTGCCGTGCAGTTCGAAGGTCTCCCCCTCGGTGGCGACGGTGCAGCCGCCGCTCAGCGGGAGCACGATCCACTCGCTCTCCCCGGAGGTGAAGTCGTGCGTTCCGCCCGGTTCCAGCTCCAGGACGCGCAGCGAG
>DATMEI010000922.1:0-10644 GCA_035556995.1 Streptomyces sp. | reverse complement strand
GTGTGATCGCCGCCGCTTGAGCGGAGCTCAGCGGGCGGGGCGGGCGGGACGGACGAGGCGGACGAGGCGGACGGAGCTGCGGTGCGGGTGCGGGGCGCTCAGCGCGAGTAGAAGGGTGCGCTGTCCGTCACGTGCGCGGTGGCGGGCGCGTCGATGGGCAGAACGTCCGGGGAGAGCGCGCCCGCCCGCGCGGCGGTGGCGGTGAGGCGGCGGCGATGGTGACGGCGGCACAGCACCTCGTAGCCGACATCACCGGTCAGATCCCCGACGTCGCCGACGACGACCTGCGCCCCTTCGACGACCATCTTCCCGCCCACCGTACGGGCGTTGTGCGTGGCGCGGGCACCGCACCAGCACAGCGCCTCGACCTGCAGCACCTCGATGCGGTCGGACAGTTCCATCAGCCGCTGTGAGCCGGGGAAGAGCCTGGTGCGGAAATCGGTGGCGATGCCGAAGGCGAAGACGTCCATGCCGAGATCGTCGACGACGCGGGCAAGCTGGTCGATCTGCTCGGGACTGAGGAACTGGGCCTCGTCGACGATGACGTAGTCCGTACGGCCGCCCGCGGTCAGGTGCTTGACGAGGTGGGCGTGGAAGTCCAGCCCCTCCCCCGCCTCGACGGCGTCGGTGACCAGACCCAGGCGGGAGGAGAGACGTCCCTCCCCCGCACGGTCGTTGCGGGTGAAGATCATGCCTTGCAGACCGCGCGTCGACCGGTTGTGCTCGATCTGGAGAGCGAGTGTCGACTTCCCGCAGTCCATCGTTCCGGAGAAGAACACCAGCTCTGGCATGGGAACGTCGGCCTTTCTGCCCGGGGCGGACTGTCGTTTGTCTCTTGTCGCTTCGCTACGTGCGTACTTCGAGGAGCGGGACGAACTGCTCGGCGGGCGTGGCCGAGCCGTGCATACCGAGCAGCGCGGACTCCTTGGGCTCCCGGTCGGTCGCCACGACGGCGGCGTCACCGCTCATCGCCGCGACCACATCACCGATACGGGCCCGTACGCGCTCATCGATCACAGGCCCGAACCAGCCCAGCTCGATGGCCTCTTCGCGGGAGGCCACCCAGGCGTGACCGGCCAGCACCTCGCGCCAGACGGAGTGCACGTCGCGCGCGGCGCCGGGCACCGCGTACAGGTGCCGCATCCGGCCCTCGCCGCCGAGCTGCGCGACTCCGGCGCTCAACTCCCAGTCCTCGTCGAAGTCGAAGCGGGCCTCCGGCGTGGACGGGACGTCCACCATGCCGTGGTCGGCGGTGACGTAGAGCGCGGAGCGGGGCGGCAGTTGCTCGGCGAGGCGCTGGGCGAGCCGGTCGACGTACATCAACTGGCCCCGCCAGGCGTCGGAATCCATGCCGTAGCGGTGGCCGTTGCCGTCGAGCTCGGCGTAGTAGGTGTAGACGAGTGCGCGGTCGGTGGCGGCGAGCCGGTCCGCAGCCAGGTCCATGCGGTCCTCCGCGCTGAGCACACCGTGGAAGGTGCCGCCCGACAGCGCGACGCGGGTGAGCGGCGTGTGCTCGAAGTGCGGTGCGGAGACCTGGCTGGCTGCGATTCCGGCGGCGTCGGCGAGCTGGAAGACGGTCGGGTACGGCTGCCAGACGTACGGGTCTGTCCACGGCTGCCAGCGCAGCTGGTTCATCAGCCGGCCCGTCTCCGGGTCGAGCGCCGTGTAGCCGGGCAGCCCGTGCCGGCCCGGTGGCATACCCGTACCGACGGAGGCCAGCGAGGTCGCGGTGGTGGAGGGGAACCCCGCGGTGAGGGCGGTGCCGGTGCCGTTCAGGGAACTGGGCAGCAGCGACGTGAGGAACGGGGCCTCTTCCGGATGTGCCCGCAGCGCGTCCCAGCCCATACCGTCGACGAGGAACACGCAGGCGCGGTCGGACGGTTCGAGCCGCAGCGCGGTCTGCAGTCCCTCCAGGCCCTGCGCCGTGGCGATGGCGGGGAGGAGATCCGACAGCGACGCCTGGCCGTAGCGCGGTACGGGCGCGGTGCGCGGGTCCAGCGGAACGGGCTCCTGCTGGTAGGCGGGGGCGGCCTGTGCCATCAGGAAGGGGTCACCGTCGCCTCTGAGAGCGCCTGTGCGAAGGCGAGGGTCTGCCGCACGGTGTCCGGTCCGTCGGCCGCCTCGCTGACCCGGAGCGAGAGGTCGTCCGCGGTGGAGGAACCCGTATAGCCGTGGTCCGCCTCGCAGTTGGGGTCTCCGCAGGTGGCGGGCTCCATGTCGAGCCGGGCGACGGCGCCCCAGCCGATGGTGAGCACGACCTCGCGGGGCAGCGTGCCGGGGGTGTACGACTCGGGGTCGGCCACGACGCGGGAGAGCACGACGGAGGAGATCCGCTGGATCTTCACCGACTCTGTGGACGTCGTCGCGTAGGAGGACGCCGAGGTGCTGTCCGCGGGCTGCTCGTCGGTGTGACTGACGATGAACCGGGTGTCCGTGAGGACGAGGACCGTGACATGGCGGCGCACTTCGTTGGAATCGAAGGTCGTCTCCTGGTGCACGAGGAAGGAGACGACGGGCTCACCGCCCACAGCCGCCTCGACGGCCTCGGCCACGAGGGTCGGGTAGTAGCCACTGCGCTCGATCGCCGCGCGCAGCCCCTGCGTCGTCGTACCGGTCTTCGCCATGCGGGCCATCCTACGGGGCCAGGGGTGGTCAATAAGCGGGCAGGCTGCGACGCCCGAGGTCCGCCTGCGGCGACGGTTCGGCGACGCGGACGGTGGCGCCGAGCACGGTGCGTCCGCGCGGCGCGACGACGACGGGTTCGAGGTCGACGGCGACGATCCCGGGGTGGTCGTGCAGCAGGCGCGAGACCCTCAGCAGTACGTCCTCCAGGGCGGCGGTGTCGGCGGGCTGTGCGCCGCGCCAGCCGAAGAGGATGGGTGCGCTTCTCAGGGCCCGTACGAGTTCGGCCGCTTCCTTGTCGGTCACCGGGACGAGCCGGTGCGCGACATCTCCGAGCAGCTCGGAGGGCGTCCCGGCGAGGCCGAAGGAGAGCACGGCGCCGATCGAGGGGTCGACGGCCGCCCTGACGGCGGTGTCGACGCCGCGCGGCGCCATCGCCTGCACGACGGGGCGCAGCTCCTCGGGCTTGCCGAACGCGTCGGTGAGCTCGGCGTAGGCACGGCGCAGTTCCGTCTCCGAGGAGATGTCGAGGCGTACGCCTCCCAGGTCGGCGCGGTGCCGCAACTGCGGTGCCGTGGTCTTCAGGGCGACGGGATAACCCAGGAGCTGCGCGGCGGCCACGGCCTCGTCGGGGCCGGGGGCGGGGCTCGTGGGCTGGACGGTGATGCCGTAGAAGGCGAGCAGGGCCGCCGCGTCGTCGGTGCCGAGGGTCAGGCTGTGGTGCGCTTCTGGCACGGCGGCGGAGCCGGTGGTGGCCGCTGGCTCGGCGGCTCCGGGAGCGGGCGGCTCGTGGGCGGGCGCGTCCGTGCCAGTCTCCGTGGTCGCCTCCGCCGTCGCGTCGGCGGCGTCGGCCGTCGCACGGGCTGTGGCACGTTCGAGCAGGGCGGACGCGGCGGCCTCGTCGACCTCGAACTCCGGTACGCGGCCCGGATTTTCCGCATCCTGACGCCAGCGGGCGTAGCGGCACGCCTCCGAGAGTGCGCGTACGGCGCGCTCGGGGGCGGGGTAGGAGGGGATGCCGCGCTCGGAGAGGGCGTCGTCGAGCCCCTCGATGGCGAGGTGCACGACGGTGACGGGCTTGCCCGCGCCGTCCGCTGCCTCGCGCAGTGCGTCCGCCAGCTCCTCGACAGCGGTGTCGCCGACCCAGGGGATCGCGGTGACGACGACCGCGTCGGTCTCCGGGTCCTCCAGGGCGGCGTGCAGGGCTTCCCTGTAGTCCTCGGGGGTGGCGGAGGTGGAGAGGTCGCGCACGGCGTGCGGGCGCAGTTCGTGGGCGAGAGCGGCGTCGTAGGTGATCAGTCCGAGGGACTCGGCGTTGCCGAGGATCGCGATGCGCCGGCCCTGAGGCAGAGGCTGGGAGACGAGCAGGGCGCCCGCGTCGAGCAGTTCGGTGACCGTGTCGACCATGATGACGCCGGCCTGCCTGAGCAGCGTGCTGACGGTGGCGGCCGGCGTACGGGAGACGGGGGCGGCGTGACCGGCGGGCGGCGCGCTCCCGCTGTGCCGGGCGCCCTTGACGACGACCATCGGCTTACGGACGGCGGTGCGCTTCGCGAGCCGTGTGAACTTCCGCGGGTTGCCGATGGATTCGAGGTAGAGCAGGGCGACGTCGGTATCGGGATCGTCGTCCCAGTGCTGCAGCACGTCGTTGCCCGAGACGTCCGCACGGTTGCCCGCGGAGACGAAGCTGGACAGACCGATGCCGCGCTGGTGGAGGCCGG
This sequence comes from Streptomyces sp., assembly GCA_035556995.1. Classification (GTDB taxonomy): domain Bacteria; phylum Actinomycetota; class Actinomycetes; order Streptomycetales; family Streptomycetaceae; genus Streptomyces. The sequence continues at coordinate 6,301 of DATMEI010000922.1, read as the reverse complement.
CGAGCAGCGCGATGCCGATGGCGCCGGACTGGGTGAAGAGGCCTGCACGGCCACGGGCGGGCATCTCGGGAGAGAGGGTGGCGTTGAGGCGTACGTCAGGGGCCGTGTTCATCAGTCCGAACGCGTTCGGCCCGATGACGCGGGTGCCGTACGAGCGTGCCAGCCGGACCAGTTCGCGCTGCTCGTCACGGCTGAAGTCGGCGGTGAGCACGACCAGTCCCTGCACGCCCGCTTCGCCGCACTCCCGTGCCACGTCCGGCACCTGGGCGGCGGGGACCGCGACGACGGCGAGGTCCAGGGACTCGGGTACATCGTGGACCGAGCGGCAGGCCGGCACACCGCCGAGTTCGCTGCCGCCCTCGGGCAGTGCGTGGTTGATCGCGTACGTACGGCCGGTGAAGCCGCTGGTGTGCAGGCTCTCCAGGACCCTGCGGCCGGCCCCGCGCGGTGAGCGGCTGGCACCGATCACGGCGACCGAACCGGGGGCGAGGAGCCGCTGCACGGAGCGGCCCTCCGCACGTTGTTCGCGGGCGCGCATCACGGCGAGGGACTGCTCGGTTGGTTCCAGGTCGAAGGTGAGGTGGACGGAGCCGTCCTCGAAGCTGCGGTGCTGTGAATAGCCCGCATCCGTGAAGACTTTGATCATCTTGTTGTTGGCGGGCAGCACTTCGGCGGTGAAGCGCCTGATGTCGCGCTCGCGGGCGACGGCCGCGATGTGTTCGAGGAGAGCCGATGCGACGCCACGGCCCTGGTGGTCGTCGCGTACGAGGAAGGCGACCTCGGCCTGCGCGGAGGGGGTTGTGGCCGCACGGCCGGTGTCGTCGACCCTGTCGTAGCGGACGGTGGCGATGAACTCGCCCCCGACGGTGGCGGCGAGGCCGACCCGGTCCACGTAGTCGTGGTGGGTGAAACGACGTACGTCACGGTCGGAGAGGCGTGGGTATGGAGCGAAGAAGCGGTAGTACTTCGACTCGTCGGAGACCCGCTCGTAGAAGCTGACGAGCCGCTCGGCGTCGTCCGCGGTGATGGGCCGGATCAAGGCGGTTCCGCCGTCGCGGAGCACCACGTCGGCCTCCCAGTGCGCCGGGTAGGCAGGCTCCTCCGGGGTACGCATGGGGTCAGGGTAAGGCCGTGCGGGCGGAGTCGTCGCGGTACGTTCGACAGTGCACGTCATGGGGGTGCGGCGGACCGGGACAGGTCGCATGCGAAACTGGTTCCTGGCCGGATGCCGAGAACGAATCGAAGGGCAACAACCATGGTAGAGCGCCGCGTGACCGTCGGCTGGGCCGAGGGCTTGCACGCCCGCCCCGCCTCGATCTTCTGCCGTGCCGCGGCTGCCGCCGGAGTTCCCGTCACGGTCAAGAAGGGTGACGACGGCACTCCGGTCAATGCGGCATCCATGCTGGGTGTACTGGGGCTCGGCGCGGAGGCCGGCGAGGAGATCGTGCTGGCATCCGAGGCGGTGGGCGCGGAAGGCGCTCTGGAGCGTCTTGCCACGCTGGTTTCCGAAGGCCTGGAGGAGCTCCCGGAGACGGTCTGACGTCCCGGACTTTTCCGGCTTCTCTGCGCGAAAGCGCCCCTGCTACCCCACACTGCGGATGGAATTCTCGGCGGACACCGCCGGATTCCATCCGTTCTTGCATGTGCGGGCCCGACGGTTCGTGTGCGTACCGGAGCGGGGCGTGAGCACGGCGTGACGGAGCCCCCGGCCGCGGATGTCGCGGCCGGGGGCTCCGTTGGTCTGCTGCCGGGTGGTGCGCTGCCCCCGGATGGTGCGCTGCTCAGATGTCGACGCCGTGCTTCCTCAGGTAGGCGACGGGGTCCATGTCCGAGCCGTAGTCCGGACCGGTGCGGGCCTCGAAGTGCAGATGCGGGCCTGTGGTGTTGCCGGTCGAGCCGGACAGGGCGATCTGCTGACCGGAGGTGACCGACTGGCCGGCCGAGACACTCAGGGACGACAGGTGGCCGTACTGGGTGTACGTGCCGTCCCGGTGCTTGATCACCACGTTGTTGCCGAACGAGCCGTCGCTGCCTGCCTCGACGACCTCTCCGGACGCCACAGACTGGACCTTGGTGCCCTCGCCCGCCTGGAAATCGACGCCGGTGTGGCTGCCGGAAGACCACAGTCCGCCCGAGGACTGGTACGGGGCGGCCAGGGAGGGGTTCTCGATCGGCGCCGTGTAGGCGTTGAGCTTCGCGCGCTCGGCGGCCCTCGCCGCCTTCTCCTTGGCCTCGCGCTCCCGCTCGGCCTTCGCGGCTGCGGCCTTGCGCTTGGCCTCGTTCGCGGCCTTGGCCTGTGCTGCTGCGGCCTTCTGGGCACGCGCCTGATCGCTGACGGTCTCGGCGATCGAGTCGCCGAACCCGACAGCCCTGGTCAGGCCGGTGTCGTGACCGGCTCCGCCAGCGGTCTGCTCGGTGGTGCTCTCACTGGTCTCGCTGGCGGCCTTGGGCTGCTGACTGCTCGCGGCCATCCCCGGTGTCGCAAGCGAACCGACAACACCGGCGGCTGTCAGGCCCGCTATGCCGACAGCGTGCGCACTTCGGCGCGGTATACGGCGGGATATGCGGCGGGGACGGCGGTGCTTCCCCGAGGCATGGTTGAACGCCATGGGCTGGCGTGACTCCTTTCCTTCCTTCTCGCCTACCGGGTCTGCCTCTGCCGGAAGTGGGAAGGACCCACTCGGGCAGGGGGATCCCCAGACGGTTCGGAGCAGGAAGGTCTCCTACGGACCGCCTCTCTCAGGCGCTCCGATTCACCCCATCCCTCCCAGGACAGCCCGGCATCCGGTCCGGCCTTGGAAGGGACCCTCTTGCTTGCACCGCGAGCGGTGCCACGAGGGAAGGATCCCCGGCTCCCCCATGTACGTGGTGGTACGGGGGACTCGGCGATGCTGAACGTCGGCCGCGGTCGCGGTCACTTCTGACGAACAGCCGGATCGACGCTAAATGGGACATCTGCCAACTGCCAAACCAAACCCTGGTTTTGTCGCGTAGGCCACACAACGGACCGGGGCAACATTCGTCAATACGGACATACGGACGCGACAACGGAGCGGGCCCGGCTCAACTTTCCCGAGCCGGACCGCCCCGCATGCCTCCAGTGCACCTGACGGTGTGTGACCTCTCAGCCGCCGGTGACCACCTTGACCTCGCCGATCCCCAACTCCCGTACGGGCTCCGCGATCTGGGAGGCGTCACCCACCAGGACCGTGACCAGCCGGTCCTGCGGGAAGGCGTTCACGACCGCGGCGGTGGCCTCGACCGTGCCGGTCTGGGCCAGCTGCGCGTACACCTGCGCCTGGAAATCGTCCGGGAGTTGCTGCTCGACCTGATCGGCGAGTGTGTCGGCCACGGCAGCCGCCGTCTCGTACTTCAGCGGCGCGACGCCCACCAGGTTCTGCACGGCGACGTCCCGCTCGTCCTCCGTGAGTCCCTCGGCGGCCAGCGTGCGCAGCACCTGCCACAGGTCCGACAGCGCCGGGCCCGTGACATCCGTGGCCACCGAGCCGGAGATGGCGAGCAGCGCTGCGCCCGTGCCGTCCGCGGTGGAGCGCAGCACCTGACCGAAGGCCCGCACCCCGTAGGTGTAGCCCTTCTCCTCGCGCAGGACGCGGTCCAGCCGGGAGGTGAGAGTGCCGCCCATGCAGTAAGTGCCGAGGACCTGGGCCGGCCAGACGCGGTCGTGCCTGTCCGGCCCGATCCGGCCGATCAGCACCTGCGTCTGCACCGCGCCGGGACGGTCCACGATGATCACGCGGCCGGTGTCGTCGGCCGTGATGGGCGGCACGGGGCGCTGCTCGGCGGTCGACCCCGTCCACTCGCCGAGAGTGCCCTCCAGCGCGGCGTCGAGATCGACGCCCTCCAGGTCGCCGACCACGACGGCTGTGGCGGTGGCGGGACGTACATGCGCGTCGTAGAAGGCGCGTACGGCCTTCGCGTCGATACGGGCCACCGTCTCCTCGGTGCCCTGACGGGGGCGGGACATACGGGAGTCCGCCGGATACAGCTCCTTGGCGAGCTCCTTGGCGGCGCGGCGGGTCGGGTTCGCCAGCTCGTGCGGGATCTCGTCCAGGCGGTTGCCGACCAGACGCTCGACCTCGCTCTCCGGGAAGGCGGGGGCCCGCAGCGCGTCGGCGAGGAGGCCCATCGCCTTGTGCAGCCGGGACGCGGGCACCTCCAGCGAGACGCGAACGGAGGCGTGGTCGGCGTAGGCGTCGAGGGAGGCGCCGCAGCGCTCCAGCTCGTCTGCGAACTCCTCGGCGTCGAGCTTGTCCGTGCCCTCCGAGAGGGCGCGGGCCATGATCGTGGCGACACCGTCGAGCCTGGCCGGTTCGGCGTACAGCGGGGCGTTCAGGGAGATCTCGACGGCGACGACCTGCTGGCCGGGGCGGTGGCAGCGCAGCACGGTGAGCCCGTTGCCGAGCCGGCCGCGGTCGGGGGCGGGGAACGCCCACGGCTTGGGCCGGCCACCCTGTGGCTGGGGGTGGAACTCCATCGTCTTACCTGCCGTACCTGTCGTACCTGCCGCGGCCGTCTGTGCGGGGGTGGGGGCGTCGCTCACTGGGCGGGCTCCTCGCTCTGGTCGGTGTCGGCGGCGTCGGCGGACTCGGCCGGGTCGCTCTGCTCGGTCGGCTCGTAGACGAGCACGGCGCGGTTGTCCGGGCGGAGCCTCGCGGCGGCCACTGCCCGTACCTCCTCGGGCGTGATGTCGAGAACCCGCTGCACGGCGGTCAGCGCCAGCTGGGGGTCACCGAACAGCACGGCGTAGCGGCACAGTTCGTCCGCGCGGCCTCCCACGGTGGCGAGCCGGTCCAGCCATTCGCGTTCCAACTGGGCCTGTGCCCGCTCCATCTCCTCAGGTGTCGGGCCCTCCTCGGCGAACCGCCGCAGCTCGTCGTCGACGGCCTCCTCGATCGCGGCGACCTCGACGCCGCCGGACGCCTTGACGTCAAGCCAGCCGAGCGACGGTGCCCCCGCCAGCCGCAGCAGCCCGAAGCCGGCGCCGACGGCCAGGCGGTCGCGGCGCACCAGGCGCTTGTTCAGACGCGAGGACTCGCCGCCGCCGAGGGCGGTCAGCGCCACGTCTGCGGCGTCGCCCTCGCGGGTCCCGTCGTGCGGCAGCCGGTAAGCGGCCATCAGGGCACGCGAGGGCACGTCCTCCTCGACGACCTCGCGCTTCTGCTCGCCGAGCACATCCGGGAGGGAACCGTCGCGCGGCGGCCTCTTGCCTTCGTGTCCGGGCACGGAGCCGAAGTACTTCTCGACCCAGGCGAGCGTCTGCTCCGGGTCGATGTCGCCCACGACGCTCAACACCGCGTTGTTCGGGGCGTAGTACGTACGGAAGAACTCCCGTGCGTCCTCCAGGGAGGCGGCGTCCAGGTCGGCCATCGAACCGATCGGGGTGTGGTGGTAGGGGTGGCCCTCCGGATAGGCCATCGCCGTCAGCTTCTCGAACGCCGTGCCGTAGGGCACGTTGTCGTAGCGCTGGCGGCGCTCGTTCTTCACCACGTCGCGCTGGTTCTCCATGGACGTCTCGTCCAGGGCGGTCAGCAGCGAACCCATACGGTCGGCCTCGAGCCAGAGCGCGAGCTCCAACTCGTGGGCCGGCATGGTCTCGTAGTAGTTCGTGCGCTCGAAGCTGGTGGTGCCGTTCAGCGAACCTCCCGCGCCCTGCACCAGCTCGAAATGGCCGTTGCCGGAAACCTGCGCCGAGCCCTGGAACATCAGGTGCTCGAAGAGGTGGGCGAGACCGGTGCGTCCGGCGACCTCGTGGCGGGAGCCGACGTCGTACCAGAGACAGACCGCGGCGACCGGGGTGAGGTGGTCCTCGGAGAGCACCACACGCAGGCCGTTGGCCAGCCGGTGCTCGGTCGCTGTCAGCCCGCCGACGGATGGCGGGGGCGTGGCCGTGTGACCCATGGGCGTGGAGTCCCTTCGATCGCGTCAGTTGCGTGCACGTCTTGGCAAGCGGTTCTGTCACCCTATGCAACCGCGCCGACAGCGTGCGAAGTTCCCGTACCGTACGCCCAGGAACCGGGCTTGCTACGCGTCGTCCTCCGCACGGGGCGGCGCGTTCGGCAGCCTCGACCCCCGGGGCGGGGAACCGGTTGTCAGCGTCGCGGTCCACAATGGTCCACGCCGGATCCGCATCCGTACCCGGCTCGACAGCAGCCGCACGTACCGTAAGCACCGAAGGAGCGCCAGCCGCGATGGCCCGCCGCAGTACGAAGACTCCGCCGCCGGATGATTTCGAGGAGCGCATCCTCGACATCGACGTCGTCGACGAGATGCAGGGCTCCTT
>DATMEI010000921.1:0-2893 GCA_035556995.1 Streptomyces sp. | reverse complement strand
CGCGGCCAAGATCTTCCCCGGTCTCGGCGTGTGACGACCTGATCCGGGGACCTCGGACGGACGTCAGTTGCGGTCCTGCCGCGAGACCAGCTCGTCCCAGCGCTGCTGCGCGGGTGCGCGCCAGTCGAGGTGCTTGCGGTGGAACAGCTCCGCCGCTTTGGCGCCGCTCCAGGCGGCGGGCAGCATCTCGCGCGGCAGCTGCGGGTCGAGGAAGGGGAATCGGCGCCACTCGTGCACCATCCGCGTCTGCGCCTGCAGGACCGCGTCACCGCCCGACGGGTTCAGACCGGTGAACTCGTCGATGAACTCCTCGTACCGTTCCCTGAGTTCGCTCAGATCCCAGGCCCGCGCCACCATCGACTCCTCGGCGCCCACCGCGCCGTAGGAGGCGGTGAACGACATCGCCTGAGAGACGAGTTCGAGCTCCTTGAGCACGCCCAGCGCCTCGGTCTCACGCCCGGTGTGCGGAGAGATCCACACGCCCGCCTCCGGCGAACCGAAGCCCGCCCAGGTGAGTTGGGTGCGCAGCCTGTGCCGCAGGTCGCGCTTGGTCTCGGGCACCGACACCAGCACCACCAGCCAGTTCCCGTCCCAGGAGCGCCCGACGCTGCCGAAGTCGTAGATCCGCTGGGCGCCTTCGGTCAGCAGCCTGCGCCCGGGGGGCGTGAGAGCCCAGCGCACCCGCCGTCCCACACGCTCGGACACCAGCCAGCCCTCCGCGGCGGTGCGGGCAAGGGCCTGGCGGGCGGACTTCTCCTCCACGCCGAAGGCCGCCAGCGCGTCGACGAGGACCGACGTCCACACCGACGCGTCACGTGGCAGTACGAATTCGCCGAGCATCGTCATCAGCAGCGACCGCGCGCTGGTGTGGCTGACCTCGCGCCGCCGGCTGACGACCGGCCGGGCGGCCTTCGCCGGCGCACGGCCGCGCGCCTTCGCCGGGCCCGCTCCCCGCTCCGCGGCCTCCGTCATCGTCCTCCGCTTCCCTCTCCGTGCTGCACGCCGACGTATCACGTCGGTACGGGCACCAGGCTAGTCGCTGCTCGACGTCAGGGGTGCCGAAGGACTCGTCAGTATACACAAACTTTACGTTGCGCTGAAGTCCTGTCGACTACCAGATCGCCGGGACGCCGCGCCCGGCACCGGGTTCCCCGCCCCACGGATCGACCGGCTCCACTCCTGGAGCGGTTCGCGGCGAAGGTCAGGTCAGGACTGGCCGGGTTCCTCCGACACCGGCCGCAGCCGGCCGTAGTAGGCCTTCTCCAGGTGCGTCCGCATCGCCCCTTCCGCCGCCTCCGGATCGCCTGCGAGGACGGCGTCCGTGATCGCGCGGTGCTCCGCCAGGGTCTGCTGCCCGATGCCGCTGTCGTAGTAGAGCCGGAAGATGTGCAGATGGCAGTGCGTGCGCTCGAAGGCGAGCCGCACCTGCGCGCTGCCGGCCAACTCGGCGACCAGCACGTGGAACCGGGTGTCGTGCGCGGTCAGCGCCTTGTAGGCGTCGTAGGTGGCCTCGTGCGGTGCGTCGCATGAGGCCATCTCCGTACGGAGCCTCTCGCGCCCCCCGGCATCTGCCCGCTCGGCTGCGCGGGCTGCCGCCCACGGCTCGATGAGCAGCCGGAACTGGTAGAGATCGGCGAGCTGTTCGCGGTCCAGCAGGGGTGTGGTGCGGTAGCCGCGCAGCGGTTCCTTGACCACGAGCTCCGCCGTCTCCAGGCGTGCCAGCGCCTCCCGTACGGGTGTTGGGGAGACGCCGAGCTGGCGGGCGAGGCCGTCGATGGAGACGCGCGCTCCGGGCGCGATGGCGTGGTCCATGATCAGCGTCTTGACCGCTTCGTGGACGTCGTCGGCGAGCATCTGGCGCCGTGGCAAGGGAGTTGCCGGTGCGGCGCCTTCCGCTCTGCCCGTCGGCAGCCCCTTCGTCTTGCCCATTTCGCCCCCTGGGATTCCTCGTGCCCGGAAGAAGGTCTGTGCGACCCCTTGACGCGTGAGCTGCGGCGCTCGATATTCGTACGGCCTACCTCACGTATCCTATAGGATGCAGGATTCCACATGAGTACAGAAGAAGCAGGCCGCATCGAGGACTCCGCGTTGCGGCTGCCGGACCCGCCAACTGAACTGCGGCAACGGCGAGTCAGCCTCGTCACGGCCCTCAAGTTCTTCGGCCCCGGCGCGATCATCGCCTCGCTCACCATCGGCAGCGGCGAATCGATCCTCGCCTCCCGCGAGGGGGCAGTTTTCGGCTACGCCGTGCTGTGGGCGGTGGTCGTGGGGTCGGTTGCCAAGGGCGCACTCGTCTACGCGTCCAACCGGCACATCACCCTCACCGGCGAGCACCCCATGATGCGCTTCGCCAAGGTGCTGCCCGGGCCGCGCGGCTGGTTCCCGCTGCTGCTCGCGCTGATCTGCCTGGCGTCCTTCCCCGGGTGGGCCAGCGGAGTCGCGGTCGCGCTCGGCGACTTCATCGAATCGATGGGCGCGGGCAACGGCACCGCCTACTCGGTCGGGTTGCTCCTCTTCGCGGCGGTCCTGTCCTGGGTGGGCGGCTACACCCTGCTGGAGAAGGTGCAGGTCGCCATCGCGGGCATGATGGTGGTGCTCGTCCTGGTCGCCGTCTTCGTCGCGCAGCCCGACTGGCTCGGCGTACTGGGCGGGCTGGTGCCCGGCGACTTCGGCTACGCCCCGTTCGTCGCCGACAAGTACCCCGACATCGTCGGCACTTCGGTCTGGGTCGAGCTGGTCGTCTTCATGGGCGGCCTCGGCGGCGGCATGTACGACTACATCGGTTACACCGGCATGCTGCGCGAGAAGAAGTGGGGCATGCTCGGTCACCGCGAGATCGGGGCCATCGGCGACCGGCTCGCCGCGATGGAGGCGCGTGACCGCATCCCGCTGT
>DATMEI010000920.1:0-10626 GCA_035556995.1 Streptomyces sp. | reverse complement strand
GACCAGGTCGAGGCCGCCGAGCGCCTCCGTGCCAGCGAGCGCCGCCAGCGCGAAGCCGCAGTCACACTGCAGCGCAGTCTGCTGCCGCAGGAACTGGAGCAGCCGGACGATCTGCGCGTCGCTGCCACATACCAGCCAGGCGGTACGGAAGCCGCCGTCGGCGGGGACTGGTACGACGTCATCACCCTCGGCGCCGGCCGTACGGCCCTGGTCATCGGTGACGTCATGGGCAGGGGAGTGCGCGCCGCCGCCGTGATGGGGCAGCTCCGCACGGCCGTACGCGCGTACGCCCGCCTCGACCTCCCCCCGCACGAGGTGCTGCAACTGCTCGACGGTCTGGCCGCCGAGATCGACTCCAGCCAGATCGCGACCTGCGTCTACGCCGTGCACGACCCCAACGAGGGCCTCCTGCACTACGCCTCCGCCGGGCATCCGCCGATCATCGTCCGCGACGACGACGGTGCGGTCCAGCGTGCGCCCGACCCGACCGGGCCGCCGCTCGGCACCGGAGGCTGGGTGCACACCTCCTGCTCGCTGCCGCTCACACCCGGCTCGTCCGCGGTGCTCTACACCGACGGTCTCGTCGAGCGGCGCGACGCCGACATCGACACCGGAGTGGCCACTCTGGAACGCGCCTTCGCGGGCGCCACCGGTTCCCCCGAAATCGTCTGCGACCGGCTGCTGCGCTCCCTGGGCATCACCGCGGAGCACGACGACGACGTGGCCGTGCTCGTTCTGCAGCACCCCGCTCGTACGGGCCCTGACGCGGAGCTGTTCCACAACGCCGCCCTCGAACTGCTCGGCGGCACCGAAGCAGCCCCGCGCGCCCGTGCCTTCGCCTCAGGGGTGCTCTCCTCCTGGCGCTTCCCCACAGAGCTGCAGGACCTCGGCGTGCTGGCCGCCAGCGAACTCGTCGCCAACTCCCTTCAGCACGGCACCCCGCCCATGCGGCTGCGGCTGCGGCGTACGGACAGGCGGCTGATCGTCGAGGTCACCGACGGCGACGAGCATCTGCCGCGCCGCCGCCGCGCCGAGCCCGCGGACGAAGCGGGGCGCGGCATCTCCATCGTGGCCACCATCGCCTCCGCGTGGGGGTCGCGCAGGACGCCCGGCGGCGGCAAATCGGTCTGGTGCGAGTTCGCTCTTCCCGCCGCTTGAGACGGGGCCGCGGCCGTGCGCGAGCGGCAGCCGAAAGCTCTACGAAAGCTTTCGAGGGCCTCCGGTAGGGTGAACTGCCAGCAGGCACAAGGGGGCTCAGGAGGTCAGGACCGTGGCGGCAACGCGCAAGCGGGACGAGCGCGCCGCCGGAGGACGTCCCCGCAGCGAACGTCACCGCAGTGAAGGTTCAGCCAGCGAGGCGTCACGCAGCGAACGCTCCGCCGGCTCGCGCGTCACCATCAGCGACATCGCCCGTGAGGCCGGCGTCTCCGTCCCCACCGTCTCCAAGGTGCTCAACGGCCACGCACACGTCGCCGCCGGTACGCGCAGCAAGGTGGAGCGGCTGCTGGTCAAGCACCAGTACGCACGCCGTACCAAGCGCCGCGAGGGCCGGGCCCGTCTCGTCGACCTCGTCTTCAACAACCTCGACAGCGAATGGTCGGTGGAGATCATCCGAGGGGTCGAGGGCGTCGCACACGAATCCGGACTGGGCACGGTCGTCTCCGCCGTACACGGTGCGTCGAGCGAAGAGCGCCAGTGGCTGGACAACCTCACCGCGCGCTGGTCGGACGGCATCATCCTGGCCGTCACCGAGCTCAGGCCCACACACGCGGAACAGATCCGCGCACTGGGCATCCCCATGGTCATCATCGACCCCCTCGGCCAGCCCGACCCGCACGTCGCCTCCGTCGGAGCGACCAACTGGAACGGGGCGCTCACCGCCACCGAATACCTGATCTCACTGGGGCACGAGCGGATCGGCCTGATCGGCGGCCGTCCCGAGGTGCAGTGCAGCCGTGCCCGTCTGGACGGCTACCGCTCCGCGCTGCAGTCCGCGGGTCTCCCCGTCGACGATTCCCTCATCGCCGAGGGCGACTTCTACGCCCCACGAGGAGAGCAAGCGGCACACGAGCTGCTGACCCTCTCCGATCCGCCCACGGCCATCTTCGCGGGCAACGACCAGCAGGCACTGGGCGTCTACCGCACAGCCGAACGTCTCGGGCTCCGCGTACCCGACGACCTGAGCGTGGTCGGGTTCGACGATCTGCCGGCCGCGGCTCTGGCTTCGCCGCCGCTGACCACGATCCGGCAGCCCGTGGCGCAGATGGCGGCGCAGGCGATGCGGATGCTGCTGCGCTACCTCGAGACCGGCTCCTTCGAGACGCGGCGCCTGGAGCTGTCCACGGATCTGGTCGTACGCGACAGTGCCGCAGCCCCGCCCTCCCGGGACCGGACGGCGCGCTCGACGAGGTCGTAACGCTCCGGCCGCCGGCGCCCGTCGTCTCCCGCCGTCTCTTGTACGTACGGGCCGACCGGCACAGCAGCACTCCGGTCACCCCGGACCGGTCATTCCCCAGCCGGTCAACCCCGCGCGCTCACCTCGACGGGAGTGCTCAGCACCCGCCCTCGCCCCACCGCACGCGGGGCCGCGCCCTTGATGCGGAAGGAGCCCTCCAGGGGCGTCTCCGTGCTCGACCCCCCGACCCGTACCTCGATCACGCCCGGCTCCACGATGCGCTGCCCGTCCCGCCCCGTGAAGGCCGTCCGGTCGGTGTGCAGGCTGAACGTGACCCGGGTGCGCTCGCCGGGTTCGAGCTGCACCCGTGCGAAACCGGCCAGCTGCCGCCAGGGCCGGGTCACTTGGGCGACCGGGTCGGTGAGGTAGAGCTGTACGACTTCGGCGCCCGCCCGCTCGCCCGTATTGCTCACGGTGCATGCGATCTCCAGCACCCCGTCCACAGGCACGTCTTCACGGCTGAACGTCAACTCCCCGTAGCCGAAACGGGTGTAGGACAGTCCGTGACCGAAGGGGAACAGCGGCGTCGGGTCCTGTGCGCTCACCTCGCCTGCCCGCCCGAGCGGTGGGGTCAGATACGTGCCGGGCTGGCCGCCCGGCGTGCGCGGCACGCTGAGCGGAAGCCGTCCGGACGGGCAGTGCCGTCCGCTGAGCACGTCCGCAAGCGCCGACGCACCCTCCTCGCCGGGGAAGAACGTCTGCACGATCGCGGCAGCACGTCCGGCAGCCGCACCCAGTGCGTACGGGCGTCCGCTCACCACCACCAGCACCACCGGCGTCTCAGCCGTCAGCAGCGCCTCCAGCAGTTCGGACTGCACTCCGGGCAACGCGAGATCAGGCGCGTCACATCCCTCACCGGAGGTGCCGCGTCCGAAGAGGCCCGCCCGGTCCCCCAGTACGGCTATGCAGACGTCCGCACCGGCAGCTGCGGCGACGGCCTGATCGAACCCTTCCCGGTCCGGCTCCTGTACGGGACAGCCCTGCTCGTACGTGATCTCCCGTGCCCCCAGCCCCTCACGCAGGCCTTGCAGCACACTCGGGACGGGCACGCCCATGTCCCAGTCCGGGTGGCGGACGCCGACATGGGCGGGGAAGGAGTAGCAGCCCTGCAGCCCGAGGGCGTCATCGGCGAGCGGTCCGACGACCGCCACCCGTCCGGGAGAACGCAACGGCAGCGCTCCGGCGTCGTTGGCAAGCAGCACCACCGACTCCCGTGCCAGCTGCCGGGCCAGCGCCCGGTGCGCGGGCGGATCGAGGTCCGGTTCACGCACAGGAGGGTCGGGGCTCCAGTCCGGGTCGAGCAGTCCCAGCTCGCACTTCTGCCGCAGTACGCGCGTCAGCGCACGGTCGACCAGCGTCTCGTCGACCACGCCGTCCCGCACCTGCTCGGCCAGCGGCTGCCCGTAACAGCGCGCTGTCGGGAGCTCCACGTCCACGCCCGCCGTCAGCGCCTGGACCGCGGCTTCGCCCGGACTGGCTGCGGTGCGGTGCAGCAGCTGCAGGAAGGACACCCCGAAGTAGTCGGCTACGACGGTCCCTTCGAAGCGCCACTGGTCGCGCAGCACACCCGTCAGCAGCCGTTCGTCGGCAGCTGACGGAACGCCGTCGATCTCCGTGTAGGCGTGCATCACCGAGCGGGCGCCGCCCTCGCGCAGCGCCGCCTCGAACGGGGGCAGTATGACGTCGGCCAGTTCGCGCGGCCCCATGCTCACCGGTGCGAGATTCCGTCCGGCACGCCCTGCCGAGTAACCCGCGAAGTGCTTGGGCGTGGCGACGATCCCCGTCGACTCCAGCCCGGAGACGTAGGCGCAGCCGATCTCACCGACCAGGTACGGGTCTTCGCCGACGCTCTCCTCGACACGCCCCCAGCGCGCGTCCCGTACGACATCGAGGACCGGCGCCAGCCCTTGGTGTACGCCCACCGCGCGCATGCTCTGGCCGATCGCCTCCGCCATGCGCCGCACCAGCTCCGGGTGGAACGCGGCTCCCCATGCCGGCGGCGCTGGGAAGATCGTGGCACCCCACGCCGTGAACCCGGCGAGGCATTCCTCATGGGCGACTGCGGGGATGCGGAACCTGTTGGCTGCCATGACCTCCCGCTGGGACGCGGCCAGGGCCTTCGCTCCGGCGGCGGGGACGACGGGACGGGTGCCGAAGACACGGGTCAGCTGGCCGAGACCGTTGCTGATCAACTCCTCCCAGGAAGGCGAGTCTTCGGCGAGATCGTCCTGGTGCGGGGCGACTCCACGGCCGTCGGACGTGGCTCCCACCCAGACGCCGACCAGCTGGGCCAGCTTCTCCTCGAGGGCCATGCGGGGGATCAGATCGGCGACGCGGACGTCGGCCGTGAGCCGCGTGTCCTGCCACGGCGCCGGCTCGTCACGGGTGGCGCCTGAGCGGTCGGAGTGGTGCGCGTTGTGCTGCATCGTCACCTCATCGACGGGAGCGGATGGGCGGATGCTAGCTGACTCTTTCGTAAAGTTTCTATTGCTCCGCCCTGCGCCGGCTTCGAGGCTCAACCCCTCTGCAGCCGACTCGCGCAAGGCTATTGACGCTCGTGCTGCCTCGCCTCTACGTTCCACGCCATCCTCACGATTTCGGATGGGTCAGAAAGTTTCTGAGAAGGAGTGGGGAGTGTCATGGCAGCCACCGCAACGCCGCCCGCACACAGCAGGCGGCGCTTCCTGACGAGCCTGACCGGTCTGACTGGCCTGACCGGTCTGACGGGTTTGGGCGCCACCGGCGCCGCAGCAACACTCACCGGCTGCTCGGCCCTCGGCATCGGCGCAGGCGACGACAAGCGCGGCCTGGACGTATGGACGCTCACCGACCCCGTACAGAACGCCATCCAGCGCGACGCCCTCAACGCCTTCCGGCGCGAGCACACTTCACGTGCCATGCTCACCACGTTCCCCAACACCGGCTACACGCAGAAGCTCCGCATAGCCATGGGCACCTCCGACGGCCCGGACGTCTTCTTCAGCTGGGGCGGCGCCTCACTGCGCCCTTACAAGGACGCCGGACTCGTCGTCGATCTCGCCGAACGTCTGGGCGACGAGACCCGATGGAGCGACGCCTACCTGCCCGCGGCACTGCAAGCAGCCCGCATCGACGGCGGCGCACCACTCGGGCTGCCACTGCGCGGCATGCAGCCGGTCATCCTCTTCTGCAACCAGGACGTCTTCGAACAGCACGACCAGCGCCCACCCCGTACCTGGAACGAACTCCTCGACGTCGTCGACGCCTTCACCGACGCCGACGTCATCCCCGTCTCACTCGCCGGGGCCGAAAGCTGGTGCGAACTGATGTGGCTCGAATGCATCACCGGGCGCCTCACCGGGCCCGGCCCGCTGCGCAGAATCTTCGCCGGGGAACGCGGCAGCTGGCGGCACCCCGCCATCGAGGACGCCCTCGACCGCATCCAACTCCTGGTGCGCCGCGGCGCCTTCGGCCGTACGTTCGCCTCCGTCAGTTACGGCTCGGGCGGCGCTACCGCCCTCTTCGCCCGAGGCCGTGCCGCCATGCATCTCATGGGCTCCTGGGAATACACCAACCTGCGCGACCAGCACACGAAGTTCGCGAAGAACAGCTTGAGCTGGAGCGCCTTCCCCAGCATCCCCGGCGGCTCGGGCGACCCCCGCGCCCTCGTCGGCAATCCCACCAACTACCTGTCGGTCAACACCCGCAGCGCCGACGTCGACGCCGGCGTCGAGCTGCTCCACACCCAGCTCGCCTCACGGCCGTTCATCGACGCACTCATCAAATCCGGTGACGTGCCCGCCGCCGCCGGAATCGAGGACCGGCTGCGCGAACTCGCGCCCGACCCCGCCTTCGCCCAGTACGTCTACCGCATCGTCTCCGAGGCCACCGACTTCACGCTCTCCTGGGACCAGGCCATGCTCCCCGCGGTCAAAGAGGCCATGCTCTCCAGCCTCCAGCAGATCTTCCTCGGCAAGCTCTCACCCCGGCAGTTCATCGACGCCATGGAGGTGATCCAGTGACCGGCTCAACCGGTCGGCAGCCGCGTCCGGTACGCCGCCTCGCTGCCGCACACAGCTCCGCAGGGGACAACGCCGCCCGTCCCGGCGCCCTTTACGCCGTTCCGGCCATGCTGCTCTTCGGCGTCTTCGCCCTCGTACCGCTCATCCTCGTCGTGTGGCTGTCCTTCACGACCTGGAACGGTCTCGGTGACCCCCGCTGGACCGGGCTCGCCAACTGGCAGGAGCTGGTCACCGATCCGGGCCTGCTCCACTCCCTGCGGATCACCGCCGTACTCACCCTCGCCGGATGGGCCCTGCAGACACCGCTGGCTCTGCTGCTCGGAGTCTGGGCTGCGGGCGCACAGCGCGGACGTGCAGTCGCCTCCGCACTCGTGTTTCTGCCGCTGTTGCTCTCCGGAGCGGCGACGGCCCTCGTCTGGAAGGCGCTGCTCGACCCGAACTTCGGCCTCGCGCAGACCATCGGCCCGTGGATCGGCGTACCCGACGGCAACATGATCGGCACCTCCGGTGGTGCACTGATGTGCATCATCGCCGTCGGCGCCTGGCAGTTCGTGCCCTTCCACATGCTGATGTACCAGGCCGCCGCGCGTAACGTGCCCGCACACCTCTACGAGGCGGCCACCATCGACGGTGCCGGCCGCGTACGCCAGTTCTGGTCCATCACGCTGCCCCAGCTGCGGAACACCGTCGTCACCTCGTCCACGCTCATGGTCGTCGGCTCCATGACCACCTTCGAGACCATCCTGATCCTCACCGACGGCGGACCCGGTGCGGCCACCCAGTCGATGCCGTACCGCATGTACCAACAGGCCTTCAAGAGCTTCGAGATGGGGCCCGCGTCCGCGCTGGCCACGGTCCTGGTCCTGTTCGGCACGGCACTGTCACTGCTGATCGTCCGCTTCAGCGGCTTCAGCAGGATGCGCTCCACCCTGGAGGGGATCTGATGGCCACCGCACCGGCCCCGGCACCCGATTCGACCTCGACCGGCCGTCCGGGAGCCGGCCCCTACGGGCAGCCCCCACCGAACGCAGCGGTCTCACGCAGTCGAGAGCTGCTCCACCGCGCCAACCTCCCCGCCGGCGCCGCCTCCCTCATCTGGCTCGCCGTCGTACTCGTCCCTCTGTGGTGCGTGCTGAGCTGGAGCGTCCAGAGCCGCGACGGGTTCCTCGACAACGGCCCGCTCAGCCTGCCCCGCCAACTCACCCTCGAAAACCTGCAGACGGTGCTGGAAGGCGGCTTCACCAGGGCGTTCGTCAACACCGCGATCGTCACGGCCGTCAGCGTCGCGCTGACTCTCTTCTGCGCCGTGCCCGCCGCCTACGCCGTCGTACGCTCCACCAGCCGCCTCATCGCCGGCGCCTTCTCCGTCTTCCTGCTGGGCCTCGCCATCCCCGCCCAAGCAGTCATCATCCCCGTGTACTTGATGATCGTGCGGATGGGTCTCTACGACACCAAGCTCGCCATCGTCCTCCCCACGGTCGCGTTCGGACTGCCCTTCGCCGTGCTCATCCTCGCCGGCTCACTCCGTGATGTGCCCAGGGAGAACTACGAGGCCATGACCCTCGACGGCGCCGGCCCGATGCGCACCCTGTGGTCGCTCGTCATCCCCATGTCCCGCGGCAGCATCGTCGCCGTCGGCATCTACTCGGCGCTCCAGGCGTGGAACGGCTTCCTCTTCCCGCTGATCCTCACCCAGTCCCAGGACCAGCAGATCCTCACGCTCAACCTCTGGAACTTCCAGACGGAGTACGGCGTGAACGTCCCGGGACTGATGACAGCCGTACTGCTCTCCGCAGCCCCGGTGTTCATCGCGTACGTCCTCGCCCGTCGCTGGATCGTCGCAGGGCTGGCGGGGCTGGGCGGCAGGTAGCCACCCCGGCACCCCACTGCCCCGCCCCACGCCCACCGACCCTGCGTCTGCCCCAAGTTGAGTTCCGGCAGGAACGTCAGACCGCAGCCACGGCCGCATGCTCCCTGGCGACCTCGTCGTGCCCCGCACCGGCCTCGAACGGTTGGTCGCTCCGCCCGGCCACCACGACGGACCGGTACGGCCGGTCCTGAACTGCCGTCAACCGCCTGCCGAGCCAAAGCCCCAGCAGGCTCACACCGAGCGAACAGCCCACAAGCATCACGATGTAGACCCCGTACGCACCCATCGCCGCGAGCACCCCGCCGACAGCCGGACCGACCGCCAACGCCAGTTGCTTGACCAGGGCGAACGCCGAGTTGTACTGACCCACCAGCCGAGCCGGTGCCAGATCCGCCACCAGGGGCGCCACCGTCGGCGAGAGCATCGTCTCGCCCAGGCCGAAGAGCGCATAGGTCGTGATGAGCAGAGCAGTGGCCACTGCCTGAGTCCCGTGCACAAAGCCCGAGGCCCCGGCGGCCACCCACGCCACCGCCCATATGACGCCGACGAGCGCGACGACCCGGCTGCGCCGGCGCCGCTCGACCATACGCAGCACGAAGTACTGGGCCAGCACGATGACGGCCGTGTTCGCCGCCAGAGCGATGCCCAGCGTCGCCGTCGATATTCGGGTGACCTCCACCGCGTACGCCGACAACCCCGACTCGAACTGCCCGTAGCAGGCGAAGAACAACACGAAGCCGAGCACACACAGCAACACCATCGACCGGTCGCGCAGCAGCACCGACCAGCCGTTGCCGTCCTTGAGTGTCTGTCCTGCCTCGTGCGGTACGGCCGCGCTCACGTTCACAGCCTGTGGAAGACGAACGGTCGCGAGCACCATCGCCAGCACCACGAACATGGCGGCCTCTATGACGAACAGCAGCGTGAACGTCGCGGGACGGTGCTCGTCCACCATCAACCCGCCGAGCAGCCCGCCGACGCCCAGCCCCAGGTTGTTCAGGAAGAACTGCGTGGCGAAGGCCCGCGAACGCGTAGCCGTCGCCGAACACGACACGATCATGGTCGCCAGCGCCGGCTGAAGCACCGCGACGCCCGCCCCCATCAGCGCGGACGAAGCCAGCACGGACAGCGCGCTCTCCGAAACGCCGAACCCCAGAGCCCCCACCACACCCAGGAGCGAGCCCAGGAACGCCACCGGCATCGGCCCGCGCCGGTCGATCACCTTTCCTGTGAAGGGGAGGACGACAAGAGCGGCGACAGCGAAGACCGCCATCACCGCACCGGCGGTGCCGTCCCCCAGATTGCGCACGCGCGAGGCGTACACGAACAGGAACGGCGCGGTGAAGCCGTTGCCGAACGCCGCCAAGGCGTTCCCGAACTGAATCCGGCGCAGCGCAGCGCCCATCGCCGTGGTCACACTCACCTACCTCTGATCAGGCCCCCCGAGCAGGAGACCGAAGACTGGAGACTTCGAAGCTAAAGTTCGAAGATAAAGAGTACACAAGGCAAGCCTTCAAGGCGAACGGGTTTGCATGGGATACTCCGGCCATGCCTCCCGCACCCGACCAGCACCCCTCGCTCGACGAGCAGGTCGCCATCTACCAGCGCGAATACCGCGACTTGGACCCTCAGGTCGAGAAGGTCGTCAACGCGCTCAGCCGTCTCGACCGCCGCATGAACGTCGCGTACGGCCGTCAGCTCGTCACCCTCGGCCTGGGGCATGCCGAGTGGGAGGTCCTCAAGGAACTGGTGATGGCGGGCGACCCCTACCAGCTGTGGCCCGGCACCATCGCCAAGCGCCTGGGCCTGACACCCGCCGCCATGACCCACCGCATCGACCGCATGCTCGCGCAGGGCCTGGTGACGAGGGAGCGGGACCCGCACAACCGGGTCCGGGTCATCATCGGCATCACCGACGAGGGCCGGGAGAAGTGGCTCCAGGTGATGCGCAGGGCGTCGGTCTTCGAAGAGGCGTTGCTCCAGGATCTGACGAGCGTCGAACGGGCGTTGCTGGGCGAGCTGCTCACCCGCCTCCTGCGTCGCGTCGAGCACGCGCAGCCTGATGCCGGCGGGCGCCTGACTGACCTTGATTGAGGGGCAGTTGGAACGCCCTGAGCAGCAGGTTGACACCGCCGACGCCGAACCGTATTGTCCTCCGGGTTGCCGCGAAGCCGTTGTGCTTGTGGTGGCGGTCTTGCCGTTCGGCGGCAGTCTCTGTTGTATGTTTCCCCGTTTCGCGGGGCTGGTTTTGTTGTGCCTGTGTGCACGGAAATCAGTTCGGTGAGTGTTTGTGGGTGGCT
>DATMEI010000919.1:0-5356 GCA_035556995.1 Streptomyces sp. | reverse complement strand
GACGAGCACACCGTCGCTCCGGTCGAACTGCACACATGAGACGCGCTCCTCGGAGCACTTCACGCGGCGCACGATCAGCAGGTTGTCCTCGTGCATGACCGGGTCGTCCTCGACGTCGACGACCTCTACCGGCTCGTCGTTCTCCAGCGCGGACATCAGCTGCGCCACCTCGAAGGGCACCTGGCTGCCGGTGACCTCACGGGCCGGTGAGCCCTCCGGCAGGTTGCCGATGATCATGGCGGGGCCGCGGCCGCCGAACAGGTCGTAGCGCAGGAAGACGCCCTGGCAGGTGCCGTCGGGGGCGGGCAGCAGACCGGCCCCTAGATTGCCGGGCCAGTCGGTCGGGTCCATGGCCAGGACATCGAAATCCGGACCAGCGGGAACGGACGCGCTGCGACGGCGGAGGAACGACATGCGGCCATGGTACGTGCCGCGGCGCACCGCCTCCTGCGGGGCGTCTCTCTCCCGGCACACCCCTGTGCCGTGCTCGCCCGATGACGCAACGGGAGGGACCGGACCCACCACCACACTGAACCTCGGGCAGGCCCGCCACGGCCGGCAGGCGGAGGATGCGTGGGCCGTAAGGACTCGATCTGCGCTGGAGCGGTGCCGATGAGCCGACCAGCCGTACAGGCACTGGCCCCGCGTGGATGTGCGGTGCTCGTCTGACCGGAGCTGCTACGCTCGACGGTTTGCAAGTCTCAATTCTCTTACACAGCACTTCCGTTGAGGAGTTTAGCAGGCAGATGAACACTAGTCAACCGGCAGCTGTTCTGGCCGAAGCCCTCCGAAGTGAACAGAGCTACGTGAACGGCCTGTACGCCCGGGTCGACGAGGAGCGGGAGCAGGCACAAGCTGCTCTCGCCGAAGTGCACACGCGAGGCGCGTACGGCGGCACACGCCAGGCGCTCACCGAACGCGAAGTACTGGCGTCCGAGCATTCCCGCCGCATCGCACAGCTCAACTCCTCGGAGAGCGGGCTGTGTTTCGGGAGGCTCGACACCGAGGCCGGCGACACCCACTACATCGGCCGGATCGGCCTTCGCAGTGCCGCCATGGACCCGCTGCTGGTCGACTGGCGGGCGCCGGCGGCCAGAGCCTTCTACACCGCTTCTCCCGCCCGGCCCGCCGGTGTCGTGCGACGCCGTCATCTTCACTCCGCGGGCCGGGCCCTCACCGGCATCGACGACGAGATGCTCGACTCGGATCTGCTGCACGAGAGCGGCCGCAACGGCGTGGAAAGCCTGGTGGGCGAGGCAGCGTTGCTTGCGGCGCTGCGCCGTGCGCGTACCGGACGGATGACCGATGTGGTGGCCACGATCCAGGCGGAGCAGGACCGCGTCATCCGCTCTCCCCTCCAGGGCGTACTCGTCGTGCAGGGCGGCCCCGGCACCGGCAAGACGGTGGCCGCGCTGCACCGGGCCGCGTATCTGCTCTACGCGCACCGCCGGACACTGGCGCGCCGCGGCGTGCTCGTCGTCGGCCCCAACGCGGTCTTCCTGCGCTACATCGGCGAAGTCCTGCCGTCCCTCGGTGAGCGCGACGTGGTGCTCACCACGGTCGGCGGTCTCTTCCCCGGCTTGCAGGCGAGCGCCGAGGACTCCGCCGACGCGGCAGTCGTCAAGGGCGATTCGCGTATGGCCCGGGTGCTCGCCGAGGCCGTACAGCTGAAGCAACGCGCCCCGAAGGGCGACTTGATCGTCCCCCTTGAGGACGAGGAAGCCCCGGTGCGCGTGCCGCACGAGGCGTGTGTACGAGCGCGGCAGCGGGCACAGTCGCTGGGCGCGCCTCACAACATGGCACGCAAGCGCTTCGTCACCGACATGCTCGCGGCACTGGTACGGGCACGTTCCGTGAAGAGCGAACGCCCTCTGGACGAGGAGGAGTTGCGCCACGGTCCGGCGGAGCTGTGGCGGCAGCGCTCCGTACGTCACACCCTGGGCGCGCTGTGGCCGCAGCTCACCCCGCAGCAGCTCGTGGGCCGACTGCTGTGCGACAGCGCCGAGTTGCGTACCGCAGCCGAGGCGGTACTGGAGCCGTCGGAGCAGGAAGTGCTGCTGCGTCAGCCGGAGTCGGGGTGGACTGTGGGCGACGTACCGCTGCTGGATGAGGCCGCCGAACTGCTGGGCGAGGATGACTCGGCGCACCGCGCCCGCGAGCGTGCCGCCCGCGCGGAGCGGAGCGAGGAGGAAGGGTACGCACGCGAAGTGCTGCAGATTCTCGGCCTGGACGGTTCAGGGCTGGTGGACCCGGCGGACCTCGCCGAGGCGCACAGCGAGCACGGAGCGGCGCCTACGACTGCAGCCCGGGCAGCCGCCGACCGCAGCTGGGCCTACGGCCACGTCATCGTGGACGAGGCGCAGGAACTGTCCGCGATGGCGTGGCGGACGGTGATGCGGCGGGCACCCAGCCGCTCGATGACGCTGGTCGGCGACGTGGCGCAGACGGGCAGCCCGGCCGTCGCCCGGTCCTGGGGGCAGATGCTCGACCCGTACGTGGCGGGCCGCTGGCGCCAGGAGCAGCTGACGGTCAACTACCGCACTCCGGCTGAGGTGATGGAGCCCGCCGCGTGTGTGCTCGCTGCCGTGGCGCCCGGCCGGGTGCCGCCCGAGTCGGTACGCGAGGGAGGCGAGGGGCCTCGTGCGGTGCGCTCGCAGGAGGGCGGGCTCGTGGCCGACGTCGTACGGACCGTGGCTGGGGATCTGGCCGCGCTGAGGGAGGCGGGCGGCGGCACGCTCGCAGTCATCGCACCGGAGCGCGCGCTGCCCGGTCTCACTGCTGCCCTGCCGCAAGCGGCGGCGGGCGGCGGCCGGTCCTCACTTGATGCAGAGGTGGCGGTGATGGGCGTGGCGCAGGCCAAGGGTCTGGAGTTCGACCGGGTCGTGCTCGCCGACCCTGCCGGTATCCTCGCGCAGTCGCCGAAGGGAGGTCACGACCTGTATGTGGCGATCACCCGGGCCACGCACCGGCTGACGGTGGTGTACGAGGGGCGGCTGCCGGAGACGCTCCAGCAACTGCACCATGACTCGCGGGCGACTGCGTCCGCCGGCCGTTCCCTCAGGTGAGGTCGAAGCGGCCGTTGCGTGCGCCGAGCACGAATGCGTTCCACTCCCCCGGCGAGAAGATGACCGCGGGGATCTCCGGTGTACGGCCGTTGCGCATGGCGATGTAACCCTCGACGAAGGCGATCTCCACCCCGCCCATCTCCTGGGTGCCCGACTGCCAGCGGGCTTCGGTCAGATCGAGGTCGGGCCTCGCCGCCGTGCTGGTCATGGTGCGCTCGGCCACGTGCGCTCCTCCTGTGTCTTCCGGTCCGGGCCGTCAGCGTATCCAGCAGTGGCAGCCACCCGACAGGCCCGTGCGGGTCCGGATTGTGCTCCGTACCCACCGGTGATCCTCAGACGATCTTGTTGCCGTCGAAGATCCCGAGGCGCTCGCGGTAGAGCTCGACGGGGACGCCGTTGGGGTCCCGCAGATACAGGCTCTCCTCGACGCCGCGGTCGGGGCCTGCGTACTCGATGCCTGCTTTGTCGAGTGCGCTGCGGGCCGCCGAGTGCGCTTCGCCCTCCAGGGACAGCGCGAGGTGCTGTACGCCGCCGATGGTCTCCGCGAACGGCGGGTGATCGTGTCCGGGGAAGTCGAAGAAGCCGAGCAGGTTGCCGTTGCCGATGTCGAAGAAGAAGTGGGTCGAGCCCCGGTAGTCGCGGTTCTCCACGACCTCGACGAGGGGGAAGCCGAGCAGTTCCTGGTAGAAGCGGATGGTCTCCTCCACGTCCCGGCAGATGAACGCCACATGGTGGACTCCGCGGGCGGCGGTGGCGGGCCGTTCGGAGGCCTCGAGCAGATAGCGCTCCCGCAATGTCTCCCGCCTCGTACGCAGCTTCTCCAACACCGTTCCCTCGGGCTCAGCCATCACGGACCTTCCTTGCAGAATTGCTTTGCTCTTCAACAATCACTCTACGGGGGTCCGGCGCTCTTTCGCGAGAAGGTGTCAGTGGCTGACGTTGTGCCCGTGCGCTGCACTCCCGTCACGAACCGGTCAACTCTCCGGCACGCTAGGGGGCTTGCGCAGACCCGTCATCCGCCACGCGCCGGCAGGACGAAGGGCGCGGGACCGCAGGCGGCAACCGCGGGTGGACGTACAACTCCCTTGGCTCCGCGGGGTGTTACGGGCCGACGGGCTACGGGTTGCTGGTTACGGGTTGCGGGTTCGCTGCTCCGGCGATCAGCTGTTCTCCGCGAGGAACGTCTGCAGAGCCGCCGCGAACTCCTTGGGCCGGTCCTCGTGCACGAGATGACCGGCGCCCTCGATGGTGACCAGCGTGGCGTCCGGGATGCGCTCCGCCATGACCGCCAAGTCCTCCTGCGGGAGATGGCTGGAGGGCCCGCCGCCGATCAGCAGGGTCGGCGCGGTGATCTCACGGAGCAGCTGCCACCAGCGTGGATCGGGCGCGTTGCGCTGCTGGTTGAACTGCCTTCTGACCTCCCAGTCGAACGTCCCGGGTTCCACGGCCGGTTCGGGGATCTCCCGTGGCGGATCCAGCGGAAGCATGGCCGCGGTCTCCTCCAGTACGAGCCGCTCCACCCGGGCCGGGTGCGCTCCCGCGAAGATGCCGGCGACGACCGAGCCGTAGGAGTGCCCGATGAGGATGGCGCGGTCCAGGCCGAGCGCGTCGAGGAAGCCCAGCAGATCCTCGCTCAGCAGGTCCAGCCCGTACTCACCCGGCCAGTCGCTGCGTCCGTGACCGCGCAGGTCGAGGGCGAACAGCGGGTGTGCGGCGGCGAGTTGGGCGATCAGCGGACCGCGCCAGTCCTCCCCGTCCTCACCCATGCAGTGGAGCAGCACGACGGGCGTGCCCGGGGCGTTCTCCTTTCCCCACGTGCGGTAGGCGAGTTGAATGCCGTTCGCCCGTACCGTGCGCACTCCCTCACTCATGCGGGCGACGCTACTTCACGTCGTCCCCGCTCTGCGGCTGCTGCTGCTGGGCGAGTTCGGAGCGCCGGTAGGAGTAACCGAAGTAGATGACCAGACCGATGATGAGCCAGACCCCGAAGCGCAGCCACGTCTCCCACGCCAGGAAAGTGGTCAGCCAGAGCGAGAAGATCACGCCCAGGGCGGGAACCACCGGCATGCCGGGAGTGCGGAAGGTGCGAGGCAGATCCGGGCGCCGGTAACGCAGGACGATCACCGCGACGCAGACCACGACGAAGGCCAGGAGGATGCCGATGTTGGTGAGTTCGGCCACCTCCTCGATGGGCAGGAAGCCCGCGATCCCCGCGGAGGCGATGCCCACGATCCAGGTGACGCGGGTGGGTACGTGGCGCGTGGGGTGGGTCTTGGCGAACCACTTGGGCA
>DATMEI010000918.1:0-4374 GCA_035556995.1 Streptomyces sp. | reverse complement strand
CACCGCAGACGGCGTTGCCCGCGCCCTGCGCCATGAGTTCCTTGTCGTACTCGGTGCGTGCGCCGTCGTGCAGCCGGTCCACGGCTGCCGCGCTGAACAGGGACTCGGCGGAGGCGATGAGA
The DNA here is from genome assembly GCA_035556995.1 of Streptomyces sp. Taxonomy (GTDB): domain Bacteria; phylum Actinomycetota; class Actinomycetes; order Streptomycetales; family Streptomycetaceae; genus Streptomyces. The sequence goes on along the minus strand of DATMEI010000918.1, from coordinate 4,252 downwards.
GTGAAGGCGAGCACCGTCGCGGGGACGCCGAACGACGCCAGCGAGGCGAAGTCACTTGCGCCCGGGGGCTGTACGGCCTCCAGCAGCCCCTGCACCCGTACACGTGCGATCGGCAGGTCGAGCATCGCGGTCACCGCTGTCGCCAGGGCCACGGCGGTCAGCGGCGCGGGCATGATCTTCGCTGCCCGCTTCCACTTCGGCCAGACCGTGAGCACCACGATCGTCCCCACACCCACCCCGGCCGCTGTGAGAGCCGTACCGGAACCGAGCACCCCGGCGACGAGGCCGGGCAGCCCCGTCAGCTTCCCCGGACCGCTGCCCGGCGCTTCCGCGTCGGCCAGCGCGTAGACCTGACCTGCGATCAGCACCATCCCGATCCCCGCGAGCATGCCCTGCACCACCGCCACGGAGATCGCCCGGAACCACCGGCCCAGGCGCAGCGCACCCATCGCCAGTTGCAGGATTCCTGCCAGCAGTACGAGCACGCCGAGCACGCCCAGTCCGTACGCATGCACCGCCTCGTAGACGAGTACGGTCATCCCGGCCGCCGGACCGCTCACTTGCAGACTGCTGCCCGGCAGAAGACCGGTGACCAGACCGCCCACGATTCCGGTGATCAGGCCGAGTTCGGCCGGTACACCGGACGCGACGGCGACACCCACGCAGAGCGGCAGGGCTACGAGGAAGACCACGAGGGACGCGGTGACATCGGCCCGGAGCGTGGAGCGGGCCTTGGGGTTCGAAAGCATGGGGCGCCTCCAGCCCGCCTCGTCGCACGGTTGCCCGTGCGGGGCGGGAATCGGTTCGCTGCATGGCTGCACAACTGCATGGCTGCATGGCTGCATGGGGATGGACGGGCGCGCGTGGGCGGGCGCCCTTTCCGCCTGTCGGAGATCAGCGCCTTCGGCGCGCGCGACGGATCAGCAGCGCAGCGTCTGATGGAGGAGGGGCAGGCCGACGGGTCTCGCGGCCTGTGCAGTCTCACGCATGGTGACGGAGTCCGTCCCCGGGTGCGGCTGCGCAGTACGGAAATCGCAACCGCACACATGTCCGGGAGGCACGGGCGAGGCCGGAACGTTGACCGTTTGGCGTGCGATGCGCCGCGTCCGGCACGCGTCCTCGCCGGAACCGGAAGGCTGTGACACGGAAGTCGGCCCCGGCTCGGCCGATGTGGCGACACGGGAGTGTTCCTGCACGACCTGGGCGGATGCGCACTCGACGGTCAGGAGGGTGGCGAACAGCAGGGTGACGGCGGCGACGAGTGCCCGCATGAAGTGCCTGCTCGGCCGCATCGACTCTCCCTCGGCCCCGGTCGTGTACAGGAGGCTTCATTGTGTCCAGCACCGTGTATGGATTTGCAAGTCGGCACATGCACTCTGAGTGAAAACCGACGGGCGGATGGCTGTAATCAGGTCCCGGTTGATCACTGCCGTGCCGTACCGCACGCAGCAGGCCCGCGCACACGCTTGACGCTGCCGCAAGCCGCGCCCACAATTCATCACATGATGAATAAACGCCCGCCCGTGCGCACCACGGCACCCGAGCCCCAGGGGCGGGGCCCGTCGGCTCCCGCCATTCGCGCCGCCCGCCTCACCGTGGTCCGCGGCAGCCGTACGGTCATCGACGACCTCTCCTTCGAGGTCGCCCCCGCCAGCGTCACCGGCCTGCTCGGCCCGTCCGGCTGCGGCAAATCCACGCTCATGCGCGCCATCGTCGGCACACAGGCCAAGGTGACGGGCACCCTCGACGTTCTCGGCCGCCCCGCCGGAGCCAAACCCCTGCGCGCCCGCGTCGGCTACGTCACCCAGGACCCCTCCGTCTACGGCGACCTGACCGCCCGCCAGAACCTCGACTACTACGCGGCCGTACTCGGCATCCCCCGCGGCGAACGCGCAGACCAAGTCACCCGCGCACTGAGCGACGTCGACCTCCTCACGCACGCCGACTCACTCACCGGCAACCTCTCCGGCGGACAGCACTCCCGCGTCTCCCTCGCGGTGGCCCTGCTCGGCTCGCCCGAACTGCTCGTCCTCGACGAGCCCACCGTCGGACTCGACCCCGTCCTGCGCCGCGACCTGTGGGACCTCTTCCACCGCCTCGCAGCCGAACGCGGCACCACCCTCCTCATCTCCTCCCACGTCATGGACGAGGCCGACCGCTGCCAGAACCTCCTGCTCATGCGCTCCGGCCGGCTGCTGGCCGCCGACTCCCCCGACGCGCTCCGCGCCCACACGCACACCGCCTCGATCGAAGACGCCTTCCTGCACCTCGTGGACGAGGCCCGCGAGGCCGAACGTGCCGGCTCCTGACCGGACCCGCCCCTCCCTCTCTCCACCCGCCCGCCCTCCCGCAGAACCCTCCCCGTCCGGAGCACCAGCCATGAAGCTCTCCCGCACCCTCGCCACAGCCCGCCGTGTTCTCCGCCAGCTCAGCCACGACCCCCGCACGGTCGCGCTCCTGCTGCTCGTGCCCGTGCTGCTCCTCGTACTCCTGTACTTCGTCTTCGACGCCGACCGCCGCGCATTCGACGGCATCGGCGCCTCCCTGCTCGGCATCTTCCCGCTGGTGACGATGTTCCTGGTCACCTCCATCGCCACCCTCCGCGAACGCACCTCGGGCACCCTGGAACGGCTGCTGTCCATGCCGCTGGGCAAGGGCGACCTGATCGCCGGGTACGCGCTCGCCTTCGGGGTCCTCGCCGTCGTACAGGCGTCCGTCGCCACCGGGGTCGCCGTATGGCTCCTGGATCTCAACTTCGCGGGCTCGCCCTGGCTGCTGCTCCTGATCGCCCTGCTCGACGCGGTCCTCGGCACGGCGCTCGGACTCTTCGTGAGCGCCTTCGCGGCGTCGGAGTTCCAGGTGGTGCAGTTCATGCCGGCGGTGATCTTCCCGCAGATCCTGCTCTGCGGCCTCTTCGCTCCGCGGGACACCATGCAGCCCGTGCTGGAGTACATCTCCAACGCGCTGCCCATGTCCTACGCCGTCGAGGGCATGAACGAGGTCCTCTCGCACACCGAGGTGACCGGCGACTTCGTACGGGACACGGTCATCGTCGCGGGCTCCGCTCTCCTGGTCCTCTGCCTGGGTGCGGCGACCCTGCGCCGGCGTACGGCATAGGTGCCACCGGGGCAGAGGGCCGCGCATCCACCAGCCGGACGGTTGCGCTCCGGCCCTCGCCCCGGTGCGAGGATGAGCGGCAGCACGCGTACGCACTGGACGAGGTGAACCGCCCCATGACCCAGAAAGTCGCCGTCCTCGGCACAGGCAAGATCGGCGAGGCCCTGCTCTCCGGGATGCTCAGGGGCGGCTGGTCACCATCCCGCCTCCTGGTCACCGCCCGGCGCGCGGAACGAGCTCAGGAACTGCGTGAGCGGTACGGAGTCGAATCCGTCAGCAACACCGAGGCCGCCAAGAGCGCGGACACCCTCATCCTCACGGTCAAGCCGCAGGACATGCGGACCCTGCTCGACGAACTGGCCCCGCACACCCCGGTGGAGCGCCTGATCATCAGCGGTGCGGCAGGGATCCCCACTTCACTCTTCGAGGAACGCTTCCAGCCCCGTACGCCCGTCGTGCGCGTCATGACCAACACCCCGGCCCTGGTGGACGAGGCGATGTCGGTCGTCTCTGCCGGCACGCACGCGACCGAGGCCCATCTCGCCCTGACCGAGGAGATCTTCAACGGTGTGGGCAAGACGCTCCGCGTCCCCGAGAGCCAGCAGGACGCCGCAACGGCGCTCTCCGGATCCGGGCCCGCCTACTTCTACTTCCTCGTCGAGGCGATGACGGACGCCGGCATCCTTCTGGGACTGCCGCGCGACAAGGCACACGACTTGATCGTGCAGGCGGCGATCGGAGCCGCCACGATGCTCCGCGACAGCGGCGACCACCCGGTGACGCTGCGCGAGAACGTGACCTCACCCGCGGGCACCACCATCAACGCGATCCGCGAACTGGAGAACCACCGCGTACGCGCCGCCGTCCTCGACGCCCTGGAGGCTGCGAGGGACCGGAGCCGCGAACTGGCGGCGGGCAAGGGCTGATTCAGGGGCCGGAAGCAAGCTCCTGAACCGGGTTTGGGACATGTCCGAGCCTGGTGTAGTCTCGAACAGTTGCCGCGAAGCCGTTGTGCTTGTGGTGGCGGTCTTGCCGTTCGGCGGCAGTCTCTGTTGTATGTTTCCCCGTTTCGCGGGGCTGGTTTTGTTGTGCCTGTGTGCACGGAAATCAGTTCGGTGAGTGTTTGTGGGTGGCT
>DATMEI010000917.1:0-4149 GCA_035556995.1 Streptomyces sp. | reverse complement strand
CTTCGTCGTGCTGCTCGGGGCGGTGCCCTCGATCGCGAACGGGACGATCTCCGGGATCGACCAGGTGCCGCCGCTCTATCTGCGGGTCGGCAAGGTGCTCGGCGCCCGCGGGCTGACCACCGCCCGCCACATCCTGATGCCGGCCGCGCTGCCGGGATACCTCGGCGGGCTCAAGCAGGGCTGGGCGTTCTCCTGGCGCTCGCTGATGGCCGCCGAGCTGATCGCCACTTCGCCGGAACTCGGCGCGGGCCTCGGCCAGTTGCTGGAGACCGGACGGGCGTACCAGGACATGTCACTGGTACTGGGCGCCATCCTGCTCATCCTGCTCGTCGGCATCGGCATCGAACTGCTGATCTTCGCACCGCTGGAGAGGCGGGTGCTGCGCCAGCGCGGCCTCCTGGCAACAGCCCACTGAACCCGATCCGACCCGATCCGATCCGCAGAAGCCGAGCCGGACTTGAGAATTCCGAGAGGAGGACGCACCACCATGCACGAAGCGACAGCTACAGCTACAGCTACTGATGCGGCACGTCCCGCCCTCGTGGTCATCGCACACGGCAGCCGCGACCCGCGGCACGCCGCGACCGTCGCCGCGCTCTGCGCGCGCGTGCAGGCGCTGCGTCCGGGGCTGCGGGTGGAGGTCGGCTACCTGGAATTCAACGCACCGTCCGTGCCGCGCCTTCTGGAGCGGCTGGACGCGGAGGGCGTGCGCGACATCGTCGCGCTGCCGCTGCTGCTCAGCCGCGCCTTCCACGCGAAGTCCGACATCCCGGCCGTACTGCACGAGATCACCGCCCGGCTGCCCCGCCTGAATGTGCGCCAGGCCGGCGTACTCGGCCCGCACCCGCTGCTCGTGAGCGCTCTTGAACGGCGCCTGCGGGAGGCCGGAGTGGACCAGGGCGACCCGGGCTCCACCGGGGTCGTACTGGCCTCGGCGGGCTCTTCGGACCCGGAGGCGATCGCAGTGATCGCACAGACCGCGCGGGAGTGGCGGCGCACTGCCGGCTGGTGCGCCGTGCGGCCTGCCTTCGCCTCCGCTTCTCTGCCGCGCACCGCCGATGCCGTCCGCGGCCTGCGCGCGGACGGCATCGAACGGGTGGCTGTGGCCCCCTACGTCATCGCGCCCGGTTTCCTGCCCGACCGCATCATGACGGGAGCGCTGGAGGCGGGGGCCGATGTGCTCGCGCCCGTCCTGGGCGCCGCCGGCGAGCTGGCGGCGCTGCTGGCGCTCCGCTACGACGAGGCCGCCGCCGACCGCAGGCCGGCGGCGCTGAGCGCCTGACGCGCAGCCGCTCAGCCACCCCCGGCCTCGGTCTCGGTCAGCCGGCCGCGCTCAACCTGCCCTGCCCGGCTCGTACTTGTAGCCGACGCGGCGGACGGTGACGATGCGGCCCCGGTGGGCCGGGCCCAGTTTGCGGCGCAGCCGGGCGATGTGGACGTCGACCGTACGGCCGTCCCCGACGTGGCTGTAGCCCCACAGCGCGGCCACGAGGTGCTCGCGGGTGTGCACGCGGTGCGGGTGGGCGGCCAGGTGGGCCAGCAGGGCGAACTCCAGGTAGGTCAGGTCCAGTTGCCGTCCGTCGACCTCTGCGGTGTGCCGCTCCGTGTCGACGTGCAGCCCGTCCCCGGGCGTCGGCGGGGACTCGTTCGCGGCCGGGAAGGGCCGGAACTCGGCCCGTGTGCCGTCGGCGCTGAAGAGCTCCTCGGGGTCGGTGCCCTCCGGGACGAGCACGAGATAGCCGACGAGCGGTGGCACGGACCGCTGCCGGGCCGCCTCGTCGACGACCCGGAGGTGGCGTACGGCGGCGGTGGAATGGGCGGAAGTCATTGCGGGGCTCCTTCGGACGGAAAGCTCCGTGTGTACGAAAGGCCGCCGGCCCGCGCGATATCCGTATCGGCATGCGTCTCTGCATGCGCGGAATTGCGGGAGGAGGACGGCCGCAGACAACCGGGTGACCGGAAATCGAAGTCACCCGGAAAACGAATCGGTGGTTTGGCGACGGGAGTTGCTCAACGAAGCGCCACCCGTGGGACCGGAGAGAGAAACCGCAGCTCGACGGCTCTCCGCCGGACGGAGAAGAAGCGGTGCGGAAGGGGAGAATCAGCCGAGCGTGGCTCAGGAACCGGCGGCACAGATGGCGCTGGCGTGCCGTCGAAGGTCGACGTGCAGACGCGCTACGAGGTTCGCAGACTGATTCACGGAATTGAGCATGCCAGTAATTCACGTACGTCGTCAATGAATTCATCGGCCGTCTCGGATGCCGGATGGACCAGGGCGGCCGTTCACGTACGAAACCGCCCGCCGCGCCCCCTGGGGGAGAGCGCGACGGGCGGCTGTGTTGCTCGTGGAGCAGTGTTGCTCAGTTGGTGCTCAGGTGCTGCTCGTGCTCAGGTGGTGCTCAGCGGGATTCCGCTGTTCACTCGCCGACGCGCAGGAGCTTGTTCGGCGTGCCCTCGCTCGGGTTGGATATCGCGTCCGGCGTGGCGGCGTCGGTCAGGCCCTTGGCGACGTCGGCCGGCTTGGCGTCCGTGTTGGCAGCCAGGAAGAGAGCGGCTGCACCCGTGACGTGCGGCGCGGCCATCGAGGTGCCGGACAGGGTCTCCGTGGCGTCGTCGCCTCCGTTGGAGGAGGAGACGATGTCCACGCCCGGGGCGTAGATGTCCACGAGCTTGCCGAAGTTGGAGAACTCGGCCTGCGCGTCCTTGTCGTCGCTGGCGGCGACGGTGATGGCGTCCTTCACACGGGCCGGGGAGCTGCCGTCGGCGTCCGCGCCCTCGTTGCCCGCGGCGATGCCGTAGGTGACGCCGGCGTCGATGGACTTCTGGACGGCCGCGTCGAGCGCCTCGTCCTTCGGGCCACCGAGGGACATGTTGGCGACGGAGGGACCCTTGGCGTTCTCGGTCACGAAGTCGATGCCCGCGACGACCTGCTCGGTGGTGCCGGAGCCCTGGTCGTCGAGCACACGCACGGCGACGACCTTGGCCTTCTTCGCGACACCGTGGTCGGTGCCGGCGACGGTGCCCGCGACGTGCGTGCCGTGACCCTGGCCGTCATCAGCACTGTCGTCGCCGTCGATGGCGTCGAAGCCGTGGGAGGCGCGGTCGCCGAAGTCCTTGTGCGTGATGCGGACACCGGTGTCGATGATGAAGGCGGTGACGCCCTCACCCGCGGTGTCGGGGAACGTGTACTTCTTGTCCGCCTCGGTCTTCTCCTGGTCGATGCGGTCCAGGCCCCACGACGGCGGGTTCTCCTGCGTCTCGCTGATCGTGAACTTCTTGTTCTGCACGACCTTGTCGACGCTGGCGTCACCGGCGAGCTCGCGGGCCTCCTGCGCGCTGAGGCCCTTCGCCGAGAAGCCGTTGATGGCGGAGTCGTAGGTCCGCTTCATCTTGCCGCCGTACTCCTCGGCCAGGTCCGAGCCCTGTGCCTTGACGGAGTTGGCGCCCTTGCTGTCCTTGAGCATGACGATGTAGCTGCCGTCGATCGCGCCCTTGGCCTGGGTGCCGTAGACGTGGCCCTCGGTGGAGGAGGCGCCGGCGGTGCCCACCAGGGTGGCTGCGCCGATCACCGCGGCGGTGATGCCGACCGCAAGGGTGACGCGGCGCCGCTTCGCTGACTTCTCCGCATTGCTAGGCGTGTTGACTGCCATGACGAGGGGTCCTCCTCGTGAGGTGTGGGGGGTTGTATGTCGGTTTTCGCACCCGGAAAGCTTGCGGCGATGATCCGCAACCGGGTGACTCGAAACACTGTCTGATTGCTTCGCTCAGCTCAAGCAGTATGAGCGGGTGTGACATACACAACTTCTACGCGCCGCGGCAAAGCGCCCTGTATCACCCCAAGTTGACCTGACGGGGCATCAGTTGGGTCAGATATCTGACCGTTGTGAAAACACTGCGGTCACATCTGCCACTTCTTGAACGGGATCAGCCCGTCAATTCGGTCAGCCGCTGCACCGTACGCCAGTTGCGGCCCGTCATCGTCACCGCGGGGCGCACCGATTCGAGAGCGGCGGGGAGTTTACTGCGGCCCATGCCGTCCGGGAAGTAGCAGTACACGGCGCTGCCCACGTGGTGGAAGGTGTCCGGCGCGAAGGCCGCCGCGTCGAGCGAGCCGAAGTGCCCCTCCTCCGGCTCCTCTTCGAGGAACAG
>DATMEI010000916.1:0-4835 GCA_035556995.1 Streptomyces sp. | reverse complement strand
GGAGTCCGGGAAGAGCGAGTATGCGGCAGGCTCCGGAGGCGACGGCGGCCGGGAAACCGTCCCGGCCACCGAACGAGCCGACTGAGGGGTCACTCCTGCGCCGCCGGTGAGATCTCGTCGCGGTGCGCACGTGCCAGATGCTGGTACATGGCCGCGTTCGCCTTGATGCCTTCGCGCTCTTCGGACGTCAGCTCCCTCTTGATCTTCGCGGGCACACCGGCGACCAGCGATCCCGGCGGGATCTGCATGCCCTGCGGTACGAGCGCGTGCGCGGCGATCAGTGAACCCGCCCCGATCCGGGCCCCGTTGAGCACCGTCGCGCTCATCCCGACCAGGACGTCGTCCTCCACGACGCAGCCGTGCAGCACCGCGTTGTGTCCCACGGAGACGCCCTCACCGACGTGAGTGGGGAAACCGGGGTCGGCGTGCACCGTGCAGTTGTCCTGAATGTTGGAGCCCGCCCCGAGCGTGATGGTGTCGCAGTCCGCGCGCATCACCGCCCCGTACCAGAGACTCGAAGCCGCACCCATGGTCACGTCGCCCACCACCACCGAGGTCGGCGCCGCGTACGCCTCCTCGTCGATCTTGGGCTCCCTGCCGCTCACGGCCGCGATCACCGGTCGCTGCTCCGCCATCGCCATCGTCTCCGTTCGATTCCCGACCGGGTCGTCCCCGGCCTCCCCTTGAACCGTATGTGATGGATGGGTCGAAGATCACAGGGGACCGTCCGGTCCCGGCAGGGCCCCCTCGGACTACCGTGACGGCGTGCCATCCATCCGGAACCTTCTCGCGTCGCTGGCGTCCCGCGCGGTGCACGGCATCTGGCGCCGGGTGCAGAACGCCGGTGCCGTGACCGCCGCCCGCCAGGGCCCGTACGCATTCCGCCGCATCGGCACCGGGACCCGGCTGGCCTTCCCGCAGGGAACGGTCTTCGGTACGCCCTGGATCGAGCTCGGCGACCACTGCGTCATCGGCCAGGAGGTGACCCTCACGGCCGGGATGCTGCCGGACCTCGATCTGGGCCTCTACCCGGTGCTCACGCTCGGCAACGGCGTCGTTCTCGGCCGGGGCAGCCACGTCATCGCGGACACGCGAGGGGCGGTCACCATCGGCGACGACGTCTACTGCGGACCGTACGTCTACGTCACGTCGACCAATCACTCCTACGACGACCCGCACGAGCCCGTGGGCAAGCAGTGGCCGCGCAGCGCCGGGGTCGAGATCGGCAGTGGCAGCTGGCTGGGGACCGGGTCGGTGGTCCTGCCCGGCGCACGGCTGGGCCGGAACGTGGTGGTCGCGGCGGGCGCGGTCGTACGGGGCGAGGTGCCCGACCACTCCGTCGTGGCCGGTGCGCCCGCGCGGATCGTCCGCCGGTGGGAGGGCGAACGGGGCTGGCAGCCACCGCTGCGCACACCGGCACCCGTGCCGGTGCCCGAGGGTGTGACGCCTGAGCAGCTGCTCGCCGCCGCCGAACTCACGGCGGGGGAGCGGGAGTAGGCAAGCCGGCGCGGTCGGGGCACGCAACACGGACGCTCGGCATCAGGCCGAGGCCAGCAGCACCGTGCCGAACAGCGCCAGCCCCGCCCCGGCCGCCTGAACGCCCCGAAGCTTCTCCCGCAGAACGCCGCGCGCTGCGAGTGCGGTGACGACCGGATAGAGCGAGGCGAGCACCGCGGCAGTGGTCACCGGCCCGTACGCGGCCGCCATCATGTACGTGCCGTTGGCGGCGACGTCGGCCAGGCCGACGAAAGCGAGCGCGGGCAGCGCCGCGGTGACGACTCGTGCGCCCCCTTCGGCAGGAAGCGCCGGGACGCCGCGCCGCACCTGTACGTACAGGGCGGCACCGCCGACGGCGACGTTGCACACGCGCTGCACGAAGAGCGCCAGGAAGAGCCCCGCCATGGTGCTGGTGAATGCGTGCTCGATCAGTGCCATCACCGTGCCGAAGCCCAGAGCGGAAAGAAGCGTGAGCGCGATGGTCTGCCGCTGCACGGGCGCGCCGCGCAGCTCGGGCCCTCCGGCGAGGATCACCCCGGCCACCGCGACGGTGATGCCGACGGCCTGCAGCCAGCCGGGCCGTTCGCCCAGCGCCAGTCCGGCTCCGACGGGTACCACCACGGCGAGCGAGGCCAGCGGGGAGACCACGCCCATCGGGCCCTGGGACAGCGCCTTGTAGAAGGAGAGCATGGCGACCGGTCCGACGAGACCGGCTGCCGCCGCGAACCACAGGTGCTCTCCCCACTCGCTCCAGCCCCCTGTGGCGGCGACCATCGCGCCCAGGACGATTGCGGCGAGCGTCTGGGAGACCACGACGACCGTCAGCGCGGACATGCGACGGGTCAGCAGTCCGCCCCCGAAGTCGGCCAGACCCCACATCAGACTGGTGACCAGGGCCAGGGCAGCGGTCATGAAGACACCTCGCAGTACAGTTGCGCGAACACGGAAGTCCAGCCCACCGTAGGCCAGTGAACTGAACTCTGTCATCCAGAATATTGGACGGTAAACGAAGACCGTGACGGACCTCGACCACCTCACGCAGTCCCTCGCCCGCAACCTCAAGCGATGGCGCCAGGAGCGCGGCTTCACGCTGGACGCTCTCGCCGCCCGCGCGGGTGTCAGCAGAGGGATGCTCATCCAGATCGAGCAAGCCCGTACGAACCCCAGCGTGGGCACCGTGGTCAAGGTGGGCGACGCTCTGGGCGTCAGCATCACCACGCTGCTCGACTTCGACCAGGAACCTCAGGTGCGGCTCGTACCGGCGGAGCAGGCGGTGCGGCTGTGGTCCACGGACGCGGGCAGCCACAGCACGCTGCTGGCGGGCGCCGAGGCGCCGGGACCGCTGGAGCTGTGGTCGTGGCGGCTGATGCCGGGCGAGGGCAGCCAATCCGATCCGCATCCGGCGGGCACCGCCGAACTGGTCCATGTGACGGCGGGCGAACTCACGTTGAGCGTCGAGGGCAGTGACTACCTCGTGCCTGCGGGAACCTCCGCGACCTTCGAGTCGAACGTGCCGCACGGCTTCCGCAACGACGGCAGCGAACCCGTCGAGATGACCATGGCCGTCTCCGTGCCCCCACCCCGCTGACGGCAACTCCCGCGCGCTCACGCAGCGGTGTTAGCGTGCGCCGCATGCGCGCACCCATCGGAGACTTCGCCTCGGCCTCTCCCGCAGCCGAGGCAGAACACTTCACCGGCCCCGCCGCCGACGCCGTACGGAACTGGACGGGCACGGTTCCCGCAGAGCATCTGCTCTACGTCGACACCGACCCGGAGAATGCCGACACCGCTGCCTTCATCGAGACCTACGGCGAGGACCTGTACGAGACGTCGGCCAACTGCGTCGTGGTCGCCGCGAAGCGCGGTGGTGAGCGCACCCTCGCCGCCTGCGTGGTGCTCTCCCGTACCCGCGTGGACGTCAACGGCGTGGTGCGTCGTCAACTGGAGGCGCGCAAAGCTTCGTTCGCGCCCATGGACACCGCCGTCGCCGAGACCGGCATGGAGTACGGAGGCATCACGCCCTTCGGGCTTCCGGCAGGCTGGCCGGTGCTGATCGACGCGGCTGTCACCGACCTGCAGTGGACTCTGATCGGCAGCGGACGGCGCCGGGGGAAGCTCATCGTGCCCGGCAAGGCACTGTCCGAACTTCCGGGCGCCGTCGTACTGGAGGGCCTGGGCGCCTGACCCGCGGGGCCCTGATGCGCGGGGCCCTGACTCCGGGGGCGCGCAGCGCGTCCGGCTGTGCAGGCTCAGCCGCGCCGGGACAGATCGAGGGAGAGCGCGGTGGAATGCTCGCTGAACCCCAAGGCCCGGTAGAGACGTTCGGCGCCTTCGGTCGCGTGCAGATCCACGCGTCTGACGCCCTGTGCCGTGAACCACTCAAGCAGTGCCTCGGTGGTCGACCGCGCGTAGCCGCGACCGCGATAGCGCGGGTCGGTGCAGACGTTGAAGATGAAGCCGAAGCGTCCGGACGGATGCGTCGGCGCGGGCAGCCGCTCCTCCACCGTGCCGATCGCACAGGCTGCCAAGTGGCCCACGCCCGGCTCGTCCCCTTCCACGACGAACGCGCCCAACCGAGGCTCCCCCGACCCCGGTCGGCCGGTCAGTTGACGGCGTGCCATGGCTTCGGCGTCCCGCTCCCACTGGCCGCGTGTGACGTGGCCGTGCATCGCGAGGAACATCAGGCGGCGCAGCCGCACCACTTCCGCTGCGTCATCCGGGCCCGCCATGCGTACTGGCCCCCCGCTCTGCGCTGTGCCCATCCCTACGAGCCTGAGCCCAGTTTCGGGATCTCGATCGCCGGACAGCGGTCCATCACCATCTCCAGCCCGGCCGCCCGCGTGCGCTCGTAGGCACGCTCGTCGATCACGTCCAGCTGGAACCAGACCGCCTTCGCACCGGCTTCCACGGCCTCGTCCGCGACCCTTCCCGCCAGCTGCGAATTGACGAAGACGTCGACGACGTCCACCGGGAAGGGGATGTCGGCCAGGCTCGCGTAGCCCTTCTCGCCGTGCACCGTCTCCGCCGCGGGGTGCACAGGCACCACGCGCTTTCCGAAGCGCTGAAGGACGCCGGCGACGCCGTATGCCGCGCGCTGCCGGTTCGTGGAGAGGCCCACGACGGCCCATGTGTCGCCGAGTTCCGTGAGGATCTTGCTGATGGTGTCGTGATCGCTCTGCACGGCTGTCTCCCTACGGTTCGTGACGCTGTCTGGAAGCAACCGGATGTGGGAGGGAGAAATTCCGGCCGAGTCGACCCCGTCGACGGTGATCCTCATGTCAGCAGTCGGCCCGGGATACCTGGTCACTCCCGGCAGGGGATCGGCGTACGGCCCTGCG
>DATMEI010000915.1:0-8825 GCA_035556995.1 Streptomyces sp. | reverse complement strand
GCCGGTTCACTCCCCGCCGATCAGTGCGTCCACGAAGGCTCCCGGCTCGAACGGCGCGAGGTCGTCCGCGCCTTCATCGTCGTCGCGGTGCAGCGTGAGCTGGGCGTACCGGTGAAGCTGATCGGGCTCGGTGAAGGCGCGGACGACCTCGCGCCGTTCGAGCCGGGAGCCTTCGTGGACGCACTGATCGGCGGGGAGTGAACCGGCCCGGGGAGTGAACCCGCCGGGTTCGAGAGAAGAGCGAGCGCGCAGCCGAGCGCCCCGTCCCATGGTGCAGATGGGGCGGGGCGCGCTTTCGGCTGCCGGACTGTCGGGCTGCCGTACGGTCAGGCCGCCGCCGAGCGGTGACAGACGTAGGCGAGCGTGCCCAGCAGCAGCCGGGCCTGCGGTGGTCCGGCTGCACCTTCCAGGGTCGGCGGGCGCAGCCAGCGCACCGGACCGAGCCCACCGAGGTCGGAGGGCGGCGCGGTGATGTGCTCGCCTTCGCCGATGCCGCGAAGGTCGAGTTGGGCGTCGTCCCAGCCCATGCGGTAGAGGAGTTCAGGCAGTTCGGCGGCGGCGCCGGGGGCGACGAAGAACCAGACGCGGCCGTGCGGGCCGAGCGCGACGGGGCCGAGCGGCAGGCCCATGCGCTCCAGCCGTACGAGCGCGCGGCGCCCCGCGGATTCGGCGATCTCCATCACGTCGAACGTCCGCCCGGTGGGCAGCAGCAGCGCGGCGCCGGGGAACTGCGCCCAGGCCTCGCCCGCCTCGTCGAGGGTGGCGCCCGCGGGCACCTCCAGTGATGCGTCGAGAGGATGCGCTCCGGGTGCCGGACAGGCGGAGGCTCCACAGGAGCACTCCGTACGGCCGCCCGCCGTACGCGCCGCGCGGGCCCCGGGGACCACAGGCCAGCCCCACAGACCGGTGTACTCCGCCACAGCGGTGGCGGCCGAGGCGCGGCTGCGTCGCCGTGCCCCCGGGCGCAGCTGATGAAAATCCCGGATGCCGTTGAGACCGCCGATGGCGCCGATCGTGAAGCCCATGCTCCCTCCAACGGGTCCCGCCTGCCGATGGTTACGAGGGAGCTGCGCACAGTGACTGCCCCCACGTATGCAGAGCCGCCCGAATCGAGGCGACCCTGCGTCAAGTGAAGCGCGTACGGCAGCGGAGGGGTTCATTCGAAGGGGTGGCGAATGGTGGCGTTTCTGAAAACGGACTCGCCTGGACAGTGATCGTAGGGTTACTTTCAGTACACACGATCGGCGTAGCTTCGCCTCGTGGGTATGCCGGAGGCATCGCGTCGGTGGGGTGGTGAGGGGCCAGATGGGGGCATTACCGGTGGGCGAGGGTGACAAGCCGCAGAACGGTCAGCTGGGTTCGTGGTTCCTGCGCAGCGGCTGGTCGAAGGGTGAGCTCGCCCGTCAAGTCAACCGCCGGGCACGGCAGTTGGGCGCGCACCACATCAGCACCGACACCTCCCGCGTACGCCGCTGGCTGGACGGGGAGCAGCCGCGCGAGCCCATTCCGCGCATCCTCTCCGAACTCTTCTCCGAGCGCTTCGGCTGCGTCGTCGCGGTCGAGGACCTCGGCTTGAGGCCCGTCCGGCAGTCACCCGCGGCCACGGGAGTCGACCTGCCGTGGGCGGGGCCGCAGACCGTCGCGATGATCAACGAATTCACGCGCAGCGACTTGATGCTGGGGCGGCGCGGCTTCCTCGGCACCTCCCTGGCCGTCTCCGCGGGGCCCGCGCTGATCGAGCCGATGCAGCGCTGGCTGGTGCCCAGCCCCGTACTGCCGGGTGGGCCCGGCAGTACTACGGGACCGGCCGCGGACGCCTCGCCGAGCGGTGCCCAGGTCGTGCCGCTGCCCGTGCAGACCGGATGGCGCGGCGACGAGAGCAGCCCCTACGGGGAGGGCACGGCCGGATCGATCGGCACCGGCGGTACGCCCCGTCGCCGGGCGGTGAAGCTCTCGGTGCCGGAGGTGGAGCTGCTGGAGCAGACGACCGTCATGTTCCGGCAGTGGGACGCGCAGTGCGGGGGAGGGCTGCGCCGCAAGGCGGTCGTCGGCCAGCTGCACGAGGTGACGGACCTCCTCCAGGAGCAGCACTCGGACGTGGTGGGGCGCCGCCTCTTCCGTGTGACGGCCGAACTGGCCGAGCTGGCGGGCTGGATGAGCTACGACATCGGTCTTCAGCCCACGGCGCAGAAGTACTTCGTCCTCGCGCTGCACGCCGCGAAGGAGGCGGGGGACAGGCCGCTGGGCTCGTACGTGCTGAGCAAGATGGGCCGCCAGATGGTTCATCTGGGCCGCGCGGAGGACGCGTTGGAGCTGATTCATCTCGCCCAGTACGGCAGCAGGGAAGGTGCGACTGCCCGTACGCAGGCGATGCTCTCCGCGATGGAGGCCCGCGCGTACGCGAACATGGGGCAGCCCGGCAAGTGCAGAAGAGCCGTGCGCATGGCCGAGGAGTCCTTCGAGGATGTCGGGACAGCCGACGTCGACCCGGACTGGATCCGCTTCTTCTCCGAGGCCGAGCTGAACGCCGAGATCGCTCACTCCTACCGGGACCTCGCCTACTCCTCGGGCCGCAGCCCGACGTACGTGTCGATGGCCCGTCCGGCGATGGAGCGGGCCGTGGAGCTCTTCCGGCAGGAGGCCGCAGAGGTGGAGGGCGGCGGCCACCAGCGGTCGTACGCGCTCAATCTCCTCGGTATGGCGAGCGTGCATCTGCTGCAGAAGGAGCCGGAACACTGCGCCTTCCGCGCCGGGGAGGCCATCGAGGTGGCGAAGCGGCTCCGTTCCGAGCGGGTCAACAACCGGCTGCGCAGGACCGCGGCCTGGGCCGCGAGGGACTTCGGCGAGGTCGCCGAAGTCGTGCAGCTGAGTGAGCGGCTGGCAGCGGAACTGCCGGACGTGGAGAGCGCCGCTGTGGCGGGCTGAACCGCTGCCGCCGAAGTGAGATCTGAGACCACCGGCCGCGACCAGCACCCCGGACACTCCGACTGGGCTCCCCCCGACGCCAGGTCGTAACCGGGTGCGGTCGTGGCCGGTTCTGCTCGTTCGAAAGCCGGGCGTCTTCTGTGAGCGCCCGAGAGTAACGGCAGCGCAGAGGCATCCCCGGCGGTTCATCCAGGCGTAACACCGCGCCGCGCATCGTCACCACCGTGAAACACCTGGCGGCATCAATCGAAACGGGGTCTCGGGACTCTGTCGTACATCCCCGGCCCATCCCGTTTACCCGCACGGGTCGTTACCTGAGGAGACGTCCACATTGAACGGCGCGGATACCGCTTTCGTAATGATCAGCGCGTTCCTTGTCATGCTGATGACGCCCGGCCTCGCCTTTTTCTACGGCGGCATGGTCCGGGTCAAGAGCGCGCTCAACATGCTGATGATGTCCTTCATCTCGCTGGGCATCCTGAGCGTCCTCTGGGTGCTCTACGGCTACTCCCTGACCTTCGGCCCCGACACGGGCGGCGTCATAGGGAACTTCGACTTCGTCGGTCTGAAGGGCATCACGGCCGAGTCGCTGACCGAGAAGGGCGGCATCCCGGTCTTCGCGTTCGCTCTCTTCCAGATGATGTTCGCGATTCTCACGCCCGCGCTGATGAGCGGTGCGCTCGCGGACCGAGTGAAGTTCGGTGCCTGGGCCGTGTTCATCGCGGTGTGGGCGACCGTTGTCTACTTCCCCGTCGCCCACTGGGTGTGGGCTGAGGGCGGCTGGCTCTTCGACCTCGGAGTCATCGACTTCGCGGGCGGCACCGCAGTCCACATCAACGCCGGCATCGGTGCGCTCGCGGCCGTACTCGTCGTCGGGAAGCGCATCGGTTTCAAGAAGGAGCCGATGCGTCCGCACAGCCTGCCGCTGGTGGTGCTCGGTGCGGCGCTGCTGTGGTTCGGCTGGTTCGGCTTCAACGCCGGCTCCGCGCTCGCCGCGGACGGCACAGCCGCCACCATGGCCATGAACACCCAGCTCGCCACCGGCGCGGCCGTCCTCGGCTGGCTGCTGTACGAGCGCATCCGGCACGGCGCCTTCACCACCCTGGGTGCGGCTTCCGGTGCCATCGCCGGGCTCGTGGCGATCACCCCGGCCGGCGCCAACGTCAACGCGATGGGGGCCCTCGCAATCGGTGTGGTCGCCGGTGTCGCCTGCTCCTGGGCGGTCAGCCTCAAGTTCAAGCTGGGCTTCGACGATTCACTCGACGTCGTGGGCGTCCACCTCGTCGGCGGTGTCATCGGCACCCTGATGGTCGGCTTCCTGGCCATCGACGGTGCGGGCGGTCTGACCCAGTTCGGCAAGCAGGCCACCGGGGCCTTCTCGGTGCTGGGTTACTCCTTCGTGGTCTCCTGGATCATCGCGAAGCTGATCCACGTGACGATCGGCTTCCGGGCGAGCGAGGACGACGAGACCACCGGTCTCGACCGGGCCTACCACGCGGAGACCGCGTACGACTTCAGCGCGGTGGGCGGCTCCTCTTCCTCGGCACGGCCCGCCCCGGCAGCCCCCGGCTCCGGCGGGCAGCACGACGCCGTGGCGACGCCCGGTCAGCTCACGGACAAGAAGGTGGACGCATGAAGCTCATCACCGCGGTCATCAAGCCGCATCAGCTGGAGGACGTGAAAGAGGCACTGCGCGCCTTCGGTGTGCAGGGGATGACAGTCACCGAATCCAGTGGGTACGGCCGTCAGCGCGGTCACACCGAGGTCTACCGGGGCGCGGAGTACACCGTCGACCTGGTGCCGAAGGTGCGGATCGAGGTGCTGGCGGAGGACGAGGACGCCGAGGAGCTGCTCGAGGTCGTCGTCAAGTCCGCACGCACCGGAAAGATCGGCGACGGCAAGGTCTGGACGGTGGCGGTCGAGACCGCTGCCCGGGTGCGTACGGGCGAACGCGGACCCGACGCCCTCTAGCTCCCGGACGCTCCCGTACGCCCTTCGAACAGCCAACCGCCCAGCACCGGACAGGAGTCGGGACCGCACATGGCCGAGCAAGCCGAGATGACGGAAACGGCGACCGGGCCCGAGGCGGAACCGGGCGGTGGCGAACCGGGGGCAGGCGAACCGGGCGGCTACGCGGCGGCGCGGCTGCGCCTCCTCAGCGGCGGGACCGCTGAGGAGGCGCAGGCCGGGCCGTCCCGGCGTGCGGAGCTGGCGCGCATCACCGACCACTGGCTGACAGGCCTGCTGGGGCCCGCTGAGCCGGGCGTCGCCCTGGTCGCCGTCGGCGGCTACGGGCGGGGCGAGCTGTCCCCGCGCAGCGACCTGGATCTGCTGCTCCTGCACGACGGACGTACGAGCAAGAGCGCGATCGCGCAGATCGCGGACCGTGTCTGGTATCCGGTCTGGGACCTCGGGATCGCCCTGGACCACTCCGTACGTACCCCCTCCGAGGCACGCGCGACCGCGGAGGAAGACCTCAAGGTCCAACTCGGCCTGCTGGACGCACGGCACGTGGCCGGCGACGAGACCCTGACCGCCGGGCTGCGTACGGATGTGCTCGCGCAGTGGCGTTCGAAGGCGCCCAAGCGGCTCCCCGAGGTCCGGGAACTGGCCGCGGAACGTACGCGCACACACGGGGAGTTGCGCTTCCTGCTCGAACCCGACCTCAAGGAGGCGCGGGGCGGTCTGCGGGACGCCACCGCACTGCGCGCCGTTGCGGCCTCCTGGCTGGCGGACGCACCGCGCGGCGGGCTCGCGGAGGCGCGGCAGAACCTCCTGGACGTCCGCGACGCACTCCACCTCACCACCGGCCGGGCCACCGACAGGCTCGCACTGCAGGACCAGGACCAGGTCGCCGCAGCGCTCGGCCTGCTGGACGCCGACGCCCTGCTGCGGCAGGTCTACGAGGCGGCACGCACCATCGCGTACGCCGACGACGTGACCTGGCGTGAGGTCGGCCGCGTGCTGCGCGCCCGCGGTGGACGGACGTCCCGGCTGCGCGGACTGCTGGGCGGTGCCGGGGGAGCGCGTCGTGCCGCCGCCGATCAGGAACGTACGCCGCTCGCGGAAGGCGTCGTCGAACACGACGGCGAGGCCGTGCTCGCGCGGACCGCCCGCCCGGAGCGGGATCCGGTGCTGCCGCTGCGTGCTGCCGCTGCGGCGGCACAGGCCCAACTGCCGCTCGCGCTGCCCGCGGTGCGGCGGATGGCCGAGGCGGTGGCCGGCGGGAGTACGAGGGCGGGTGCAGGCGCAGGGTCCGGCAGCCGTGCGGGGTCCGGGAAGGGTGCGGGCGCCGGGGGCGCCAGGGCTCTGCCGGTGCCCTGGCCTGCCGAGGCCCGCGAGGAATTCGTCAGCCTGCTCGGCGCGGGCGAGGCGACGGTGCCCGTGTGGGAGGCGCTGGAGGCAGAAGGACTGATCGCCCGCCTGCTGCCGGACTGGGAGCGGGTGCGCTGCCGCCCGCAGCGCAACCCGGTGCACCGGTTCACCGTCGACCGTCATCTCGTGGAGACCGCGGTGCGCGCCTCCGCGCTGACCCGGCGGGTGCAGCGTCCCGACCTGCTGCTGGTCGGGGCCCTGCTGCACGACATCGGCAAGGGCTGGCCCGGAGACCACTCCGTGGTGGGGGAGACGATCGCCCGTGACATGGCGGCCCGTATCGGCTTCGACGCTCCGGATGTGGAGGTTCTGGCCACGCTCGTACGCCACCACCTCCTCCTGGTCGAGACGGCGACCCGGCGCGATCTGGACGATCCGGCGACGATCCGTTCGGTCGCCGACGTGGCCGGCAGCTCCGGCACGCTCGAACTGCTGCACGCGCTTACGGAGGCCGATGCCCTCGCCACAGGGCCCGCGGCCTGGTCGGCATGGCGCAGCACCCTTGTGGCGGACCTGGTCAAACGGGTCGCGGGAGTGCTGGCGGGCGAGGCGGTGGAGGAGCACACCGATCCGTTCGTACCGACGGCCGAGGCCGAACGGCTGGCCGTGGAGGCGTGGCGCACCCACGGCCCCGTACTCACGCTGTGCAGCCAGCCCGAGGCGCCGCTGGAGAAGTCGCCGGAGGAGTCGCAGTACGGGCAGAGCGACCGGGACGGCGCCCAGGAGCACGTACAGCAGGACGCACAGGAGCACGCACAGCAGGACGCCGCAGAGGCCCAGCCGACGCAGGGCCCCGTCGGCGTCGAGTTGCTCGTCGCCGTCCCCGCCCCTCCCGCACCGGACGACCCGACGTCCGCCCCGGGCTCCTCCGGCGCGTACGCGATGGGCGTACTGCCCGCAGTGGCAGGGGTTCTGGCGCTGCACCGGCTCACTGTCCGGGCCGCCGACCTGCGTGTGCTGCGGTTGCCCGGGTCTGTGACCGGCGCCGGCACGCAGGCGTCCGTACTGCTGCTGTCCTGGCAGGTGGCTGCCGAGTTCGGCTCGCTTCCGCTCGCGACCCGGCTGCGCGCGGACCTGGCACGTGCACTGGACGGCTCCCTCGACATCGCGGCCAGGCTCGCCGAACGCGAAGCCGCCTACCGCAGGCCGCGCCGCGCCCGCGTAAGCCAGGCACCGCCTCCCCGAGTCACGGTCGCGCCGGACAGCTCGGAGGTGGCCACGGTCCTGGAGGTACGGGCACAGGACGCCCACGGGCTGCTGTACCGCATCGGACGTGCCCTGGAAGGCGCGGGCGTCGTGGTGCGCAGCGCACACGTCAGCACGCTCGGCTCCAACGCGGTCGACGCGTTCTACGTCACTGGAGCCGACGGTGCGCCTCTGCCGTCGTCGGAGGCGGCCGGGTTCGCCCGTGAGCTGGAACGGGAACTGGGACGCGCACCGGACGGTGCGGCCGGGCCTGGGCCCGTCGCTGACCGGACCTGACCGTAGTCCGCGCGGACGGATACCCTGGGAAGCCGACTGCCGACTTGAACCCCAGTACCCAGACGCGAAGGATCCGCGACCGCCGTGTTCGACACTCTTTCCGATCGCCTCGCAGCGACCTTCAAGAACCTACGGGGCAAGGGCCGCTTGTCCGAGGCGGACATCGACGCCACGGCGCGCGAGATCCGTATCGCCCTGCTCGAGGCGGACGTCGCACTCCCCGTCGTCCGCTCCTTCATCAAGCAGGTCAAGGAACGCGCTGTCGGGGCCGAGGTCTCCCAGGCACTGAACCCCGCCCAGCAGGTCATCAAGATCGTCAACGAGGAGCTGCAAGGCATCCTCGGTGGCGAGACCCGCCGCCTGCGGCATGCGAAGAACCCGCCGACCGTCATCATGCTCGCCGGTCTGCAGGGCTCCGGTAAGACGACGCTGGCGGGAAAGCTGGGCCTCTGGCTGAAGCAGCAGGGGCACGCCCCGCTGCTCGTCGCCTGTGACCTTCAGCGCCCCAACGCCGTCAACCAGCTCTCCGTCGTCGCCGAGCGCGCGGGCGTCGCCGTCTTCGCCCCCGAGCCGGGCAACGGCGTGGGTGATCCGGTCAAGGTCGCCGAGGACTCCGTCGGCTTCGCCCGTGACAAGCAGCACGATGTGGTCGTCGTCGACACCGCGGGGCGCCTCGGTATCGACGAGGAACTGATGCGGCAGGCCGCCGATATCCGGGACGCGGTCAGCCCCGACGAGGTGCTCTTCGTCGTCGACGCGATGATCGGCCAGGACGCGGTGACCACCGCGGAGGCCTTCCGCGACGGCGTCGGCTTCGACGGCGTGGTGCTCTCGAAGCTCGACGGCGACGCGCGTGGTGGTGCGGCCCTCTCCGTGGCTCAGGTGACGGGCAAGCAGATCATGTTCGCCTCCAACGGCGAGAAGCTGGACGACTTCGACGCGTTCCACCCGGACCGCATGGCGTCCCGCATCCTCGGCATGGGCGACATGCTCACGCTCATCGAGAAGGCCGAGCAGACCTTCGACCAGCAAGAGGCCGAGAA
>DATMEI010000914.1:0-10758 GCA_035556995.1 Streptomyces sp. | reverse complement strand
GACGCCGGAGAGGTGCGGGCCGAGTGTGCCGGTGTCGGTCAGTCCCTCGGCGAAGAGCACGTTGACCATGGCCATCAGCAGCAGCGCGTCGCTGCCGGGCCGCATGGCCACATGCCGGTCGGCGAGTTTCGCCGTACGGGTGCGGCGCGGGTCGACCACGGTGAGACGGCCGCCGCGGCGGCGCAGTTGCTTCAGCCTGCCGGGGAAGTCGGGGACGGTGGCGAGCGATCCGTTGGACTCGACGGGGTTGGCGCCCAGGATCAGCAGGTGGTCTGTGCGGTCCACGTCGGGTACGGGGATGGCCTGCGGGTCTCCGTAGAGCAGGCCGCAGGAGACGTGTTTGGGCATCTGGTCGAGAGTGCTGGCGGTGAAGAAGTTGCGTGTGCGCAGCGCTCCGAGGAGCTGGGGCGGGTAGAGAGCTCCGGCCATGGTGTGGACGTTGGGGTTGCCGAGGTAGACGGCGACCGCGTCCGGGTTGCCTCCGGCCATCACCGCGCCGAGCCCTGCGGCGACGGCGGCGAATGCCTCTTCCCAGCTCGCCTCGGCCAGGTTCCCGTCCGCGCCCCGCACCAGGGGACGCGTCAACCGGTCCGGGTCGGCGTCGAGTTCGCCGAAGGACGCGCCCTTCGGGCAGACGAAGCCTCGGCTGAAGACGTCTTCACGGTCGCCTCGCGCACCGCTGATCCGGTCGTCGGTGACCGTGACGGTGAGCCCGCAGGTCGCCTCGCACAGCGGGCAGATGCGCAGTGCGGTTCTGGTGGAGGCGTCGGCACCGGTGGCGCCGGCGGTCTCGGCGGACGGGCTGGACATACCGGTCGCGGTCATCGCGCTCCCTCGGACGGTGCTGGTGTCACTCCGTGCCACGCACTGTAGGGCCTGCCGGGCGGCACTTCACCAGTACCTCCGCGAACGTGACGGGCGTTACCGGCACCACGGGGCAGCACGGGGCAGCACGGGGAGGCCACGGGCGACGCGCGCCGGTGCCCGTCACCGGGTGAACTCGCCGCGAGGAGGCGTCATTGACGGCGGGACTCCGCATTCCTATGGTCAAACGCAGGAATCCGGGGGGATTATGAACGGCGGGAGCAAACGATGAGCCTCGGCACCGGTCTCAGCGGCGGTACCAGCGACCAGGACGGCCAGAGCAGACAGAACGACCACAACGACAGAAGCGACCAGGAGCGCGCGCGCAAGACCGCGGAAGGGCTGACCTACCTCTCCGGCTTCGGCAACGAGCACAGCAGCGAAGCCGTCCGCGGAGCACTGCCGCTGGGCCGCAACGCCCCGCAGCGTGCACCGCTCGGCCTGTACGCGGAGCAGCTGAGCGGCACCGCCTTCACCGAGCCGCGCGCCAGCAACCGCCGCTCCTGGCTCTACCGCATCCGGCCCTCCGCCGCGCACCCCCGCTTCGAACGCATCGCCAACGGCAGCCTGCGCAGCGCTCCCTTCACCGAGGCCACACCCGATCCCAACCGGCTGCGCTGGAATCCGCTGCCGGACCCGCGGCAGGGCACCGACTTCATCGACGGGCTGTGGACGCTGGGCGGCAACGGCGATGTGACTCAGCGCTCCGGCATGGCGGTTCACCAGTACGCCGCGAACGCCTCCATGAAGGACCGGGTGCTGTGCGACTCCGACGGTGAGCTGCTGATCGTGCCGGAACGCGGCGGGCTGCTGCTGCGCACCGAGTTCGGGCTGCTGCGCGCCGAGCCCGGCCATGTCGCGCTGATTCCGCGAGGGGTGCGCTTCCGCGTGGAGCTGCTGGAGCAGACAGCCCGCGGCTATGTCTGCGAGAACTACGGACAGCCCTTCGTGCTCCCCGAGTTGGGGCCGATCGGCGCCAACGGCCTTGCGAATCCGAGGGACTTCATGGCCCCGGTCGCTGCGTACGAGGAGGGGGACGCCGCGGACCGTCCCGTGGAGGTGGTCAACAAGTTCTGCGGGAATCTGTGGGCGGCCCGCTACGACCACTCGCCGCTGGACGTCGTCGCCTGGCACGGCAACCACGTCCCGTACCTCTACGACCTGCACCGCTTCAATGTGCTCGGCACCATCAGCTACGACCACCCGGACCCGTCGATCTTCACTGTGCTCACCTCACCCTCCGACACCCCGGGGCTCGCCGGTGTGGACTTCGTGGTGTTCGCTCCGAGATGGCTGGTGGGCGAGGACACCTTCCGTCCGCCCTACTTCCACCGGAATGTCATGAGCGAGTACATGGGCCTCATCGAAGGCGCCTACGACGCGAAGGCGGACGGCTTCGTGCCGGGGGGCGGTTCGCTGCACAACATGATGTCCGCGCACGGACCCGACCGTGAGACGTTCGAGCGGGCGAGCGCCGCCGAGCTGAAGCCGCAGAAGGTGGACGACGGGCTGGCCTTCATGTTCGAGACGCGCTGGCCGGTGCTCCCCACCGCGCAGGCGCTGGAGGCCGGACACCGGCAGTCCGGTTACGACGAGGTGTGGCAGGGTCTTCAGCGCGGCTTCCGTCCGTGACGTCCGGCCCTTGACGTCCGATCCCGGCGTCCGGCCCTGACAGACCCCGACAGCAGACCCACCGCACGGGCGTGCACGTCCCGCCCGTGCCCGGAGCGCCCCGGAGGCACTGTGACCGTCTTCGCTCCCGACTCGCTCGAACTGAACCGCAAGTTGCCGCTGTGGTATCAGGTTTCACAGTCGCTGCGCGCCTCCATACTCGGCCGCCCTCCGGGGGCACCACTGCGGCTGCCGACCGAGGAACGGCTCGCGGAGCACTACGGGGTGAGCGTGCTGACCATGCGGCAGGCGCTGAAGGAGCTGGAGACCGAAGGGCTGATCTCCCGGCACCGGCGGCGCGGCACCTTCATCGAGCCGGACGCGTGCAGGTCCCGGCACGTACGGCTGCTGGGCTCGGTGGACACCATCGTGGCCCAGCAGTCCGGTGACCGTACGGCGCTGCTGCACCACGGCCCCGCGTCCGTGCCGCCCGAAGTGGCCGAGTACTTCCCCGGGATCACGGAGACGACCGCGTACCGCAGGCTCCGGCACGACCCCGACAGCGGCGAAGCCACCAACTGGGCGGAGAACTTCATCCACCCCGGGACCGCCCCGCACATCGACCCCGCCGACCTCGAACGCGGCTGGCCGATGACGAAAGTGCTGCGGGACCGTGTGGGCGTACGGATCAGCCGGATCACCGACACCGTCGAGGCGCGGCTTGCCGATCCGGAGACGGCGAAACTGCTGGACGTGCCGCTGCTGAGCCCGATCCTGCACTACACGGGTGTCTCCTACGACGCGAACGGGCAAGTCGTCGATGTCGCACTCATCCACTACCGCGGCGACCGGTTCTCCTTCTCGGTTTCCGTCGAAGCGCAACTGGACAACTGAGGACCGGCTGGCCAACCGGCCGCCCTCTTCAGCCTGTTCAGTCCGTTCACCGTCCCTTGTACGGACGCCCCGGTGGGGCCCCTGACGGCGGCACGCGCTCCCTCGTAGCATCGAGCGGTGAGCGAAGACGGCCCCGGCCCCAAGGACGCACCTCTCCTCGACGCACCCCTGCTCGATGAGCTGATGCCCTGGTCCGTGCCTCCGCTGCGACTGGGACGCGGCTGGGTCCGCGCGCCCGACGCGGCCTGGCTGCGGGCGCGTTGGAACGCGCTCATACGCACCGGGGACGAGGCCGGGCGTGACGCCCTGTTCGGGCCGAGCCGCGCCCGTACGCTGCGCAGCGCGGTCGCCCCGCTGCCCGGCAGGCCCTCACACGACTGTGTACTCGCGCAGGAGAAGGGCAGTTGTCCGGAGCCGGTGCGGGTGCTGCACGGACCGTACGACCAGCAGTGGCTGATCCCGGACCACCGCCTCATCGACGCGGCGCGGCCCCAGTTGTGGCGGGTGAGCGACGAACAGCAGACACATCTGGTCGAGACCGCTCACGACCCGCGCCGTCCCGGCGCCCTCCTCACCTTCACGGCGCTGCTGCCCGACGGCCACTCCCCCGCCGGACGGCCCGGCCGCATCCGCCCGCTTCACCGGCGTCCAGGCGGCCTGGAGCCCAACCTCCTTCCCGGGCTGACGGATCACCTCGCCGGCCGCCTCGGCGTCCCGGTGGAGGCCGAGGACGTACTCGCCTGGATCGCCGCCGCCGCACGCGCGGGCCCCAACGGGCGTACTGTGCCGCTGACTTCGGACCTCGCCCTGTGGCAGCAGGGGGTGTCGCTGGGCCGCCGCACTGTCTGGATCCACACCCGCGGCGCACGGTTCGGCAGTGGCCCGGGCGAGGGGAGGCCGAGACTTCCGGGAGGCCATCGCCCTTACGTGCGTGCGCCGTTGCCTTCGGTCCCGGGGCCCACGGAACTCGCCTACGACGCGGAGGAGCGCGCCCTGCTCATGGGCGAGGGCCGCGTGGCACCGGTGGACCGGGCAGCGTGGGAGTTCGAAGCGGGCGGTGTGCGGGTGCTGGAGACGTGGTTCGCGCAGCGCGCGGAGCCTGCCGCGCCGGGCACGCTCGCGGCCGTACGGCCCCGGCGGCGGGCGCAGGAGTGGACGCCGGAACTGCTGGAGCTGATCACCGTGCTCACGCTGCTGGCCGAACTGGGCCCGGAGCAGAGGGACTTGGCGGAAAGGCTGGGAAGGCCCGAGAAGGCGGAGAGGCCGCAGAAGCCGGGTGCGAGTGCGGATGCGGGGGCCCTTGCCGTACGAGGCACCGGCATCGGGCGGACCGAGCTGGAGGTTGCGGGGCTGCTGCCGCCGCCGATGGCGGCTCGCCGCCCGGCCTCGGTCCTCGATCTGCCCGAGGAGGGCCCTGGCGGGCAGCTCGCACTGCTCTGAGGAGGCGGCTCCGAGGAGACCGCTCCGAGAAGACCGGCGAAGGCCGGAAAACCGGCCGGAACGACCCAGGGACGGCAGCCGCACGTACGGCCACCGTCCCGAACGCAGGGGAGGTCTACGGAAGCAAGCTCAGCCGCGCCCACCGAACAACGTGCGGCGCAGCTTGCGCAGTGGTGCGAACAGCGAGACCCGCGCGCTTCGGTTTCTGTTCCGGCTCCGCGCGGAGTCACGTCGTGTGATCTCGCGCATCAGAGTTGTCGCTTCTTCCGTGTCGCCCTGCGGCACGGCGGGACCCGCGAGCACAGACAGATGCCGGTCGAGACGCGAACTCGTCGCGCCCGTACCGCATTTGATCGCAGGCACTCGCGCCCTGCCGCTCACTGTTATCTGTTCCATGACACTCCCCACCCGTACTAGGGCACTCGGCCCGGGCAGACTAACCCTATCGCCCGACCGCTACTCGCGTGTATCCCGGTCACAGGATTCACCTGCCCCACAACGGCGTTGACGAACACCGCACGCGCAACACGTGACCCCCGGGAGTCCTGCCCGCCGACCCTAAACGTGCGTGCGCAGGCGCCGGTGATGCCGGATCATGGGCGCCATGTCAGCCAACCGCCGCCCGGCACCGCCGGCCACCGACAGGAGTGAGACCCCGACCTTGCCGACCCCTCCGGAGCGCGCCCTTCCGGTGCAGCTCAATCTCGGCCACACCGACTCACCGTCCGACGTCATCGACGCCCTGCTCCTGGGCCGCTTCACCAGCGGGGAACAGCCGTACTCGCGCAGCCACTCCGTGAGCCGTGTCAAGAAGGGCAGCACCCTGCTGCCCGCGGCGGCGACTGTGCTGCGGGAGGCCCGGGCGGACGGCCAGCACATCACTCTCGCCGAGGGCGAAGGCTGGACCGCCGTGGTCTCCCAGTGGAACCAGGGTGCGGACGTCACGCTGACGGCGATCAGCGACGAACTGGCCGAGAAGCGCCTCAACGAGGCCGTGGAAGGAGCGGAGGACGAGCCGGAACCGCAGTCGGAGAAAGTGTCGATGGGGTTCTGGTACCACTCCCCGATGCGCGGGCCGCGCCGCTCCACCCGCTCCATCGCAGCCGGCACCTGGCAGGAGGTCCGCCCCAACTACACGGCGCGCGTGGCCGATGCCATGGACGAGCTGATGAAGATCACCCCGGATGAGATCTCAGGGCGGCTGTTGCTGCTGCACGGCCCGCCCGGCACCGGCAAGACCTCTGCGCTGCGCACGCTTGCCCGCTCGTGGCGCGACTGGTGCCAGGTGGACTGCGTTCTCGACCCGGAGCATCTCTTCAACAACATCGGCTATCTGATGGACATCGCCATCGGCGCGGACGACTCCGAGTCCGAGCAGCAGCGCTGGCGGCTGCTGCTCCTGGAGGACTGCGACGAGTTGATCCGCGGCGAGGCCAAACACGCCGCGGGGCAGGCCCTTTCACGGCTTCTCAATCTGACCGACGGTCTGCTCGGTCAGGGCCGCAACGTGCTGGTGGGCGTGACCACGAACGAGGATCTGGAGAGACTGCACCCGGCGGTCGTACGCCCCGGGCGCTGCCTCGCCCGTATCGAGGTCGGCTCGCTGAACCGTCAGGAGGCGGTCAACTGGCTGGGCACCTCGGAGGGTGTGGGCCGTGAAGGCGCCACGCTGGCTGAGCTGTTCGCGCTGCGCAAGGGACTCTCCCCGACGTCGGTGCCCGCTCAGTCCGATGCCGAGGGCTCAGGGCTTTATCTGTGACGGGCGGCAGACGCGGGACGAGGGATGGCGCCGCATCGCCTTCATCCGATAACTGGTCGAGCGATGTCGGTGCCCGCTGCCAGAATCACCGCATGGTGGAAAACGTCGCTGAACTCGCCGAGCGCTCGGCGCACGGAGAGCGCTTCAAGTACCTCTACTTCTGGGGACATCGGCCACGGCGGGACGGCGGTGTGGGCAAGGGCTGCCTGAGTCAGTGGTGGCCCTCGCCCTTCGAGGCCCAGGGCGTGGAGTACGCCACGGCCGAGCACTGGATGATGGCCCGTAAGGCGCGCCTCTTCGGCGACGCGGAGGCGGAGCGGCGCGCGATCGCCGCCCCGAGCCCGCGGCAGGCGAAGGCCGCGGGGCGCGGGGTCCGCGGCTTCGACCAGGAGGTGTGGGAGCGCGAGCGGTACAGCATCGTGGTCGAGGGCAACGCAAGGAAGTTCGAGCACCACAACGAGCTTCGCGAGTATCTGCTCGGCACCAACAGCCGGGTGCTGGTGGAGGCGAGCCCGCTGGACCGGGTGTGGGGTGTGGGTCTGGGCATCGACGACGAGCGGCTGCGTGACCCCGCCACGTGGCGGGGTCTCAATCTGCTCGGCTTCGCGCTGATGGAGACCCGCACCAGGCTGCTGACACGGACGGGCACGCTGTCCTAGACGAGTAATTCCCAACTGGCCAGTGGTCGTGGGTGTCCGTCGATGAGTTGTTCGGCGACGGGTTCGGCCCGGTGGTGAACCCGGAGAAGACCGGTCCGGGGCGCGGGGCGAGCCTGCCGGAGGTGCTCCTGCGCCTTGACAAAATAAGTTGTCGGCGCGACGGTGTGGCCATGCACGACATTGCGGTGATCGACGATCCGGGGGCAGCCGAGGTCTCGCTGGACCCGGTGCGTGCCAGGCTGCTCGCTGAGCTGTCCGAACCCGGCTCCGCGACCACGCTGGCGCAACGGGTCGGGCTGACCCGGCAGAAGGTCAACTACCACCTGCGCGCGCTGGAGCGGCACGGGTTGGTCGAGCTGGTCGAGGAGCGGCGCAAGGGCAACTGCACCGAGCGCATGCTGCAGGCGACTGCGGCCTCGTACGTGATATCGCCAAGCGTCCTGCCCGCGGTCGAGCCCGATCCGGAGCGGTCCCCCGACCAGCTGTCCGCGCGCTGGCTGCTCGCGCTGGCCGCACGGCTGGTGCGCGATGTGGGCGAGCTGATCACGGGCGCGGCCAGGGCCCGCAAGCGGCTCGCAACGTTCGCCGTCGACGGCGAAGTCCGGTTCGCCTCCGCGGCCGACCGCGCCAGGTTCGCCGAGGAGCTGGCCGGGGCGGTGACGTCGCTGATCTCGAAATACCACGACGAGTCGGCGGCCGGCGGGCGGGCGCACCGGGTCGTGGTCGCCGTGCATCCGACAGTTCAACGAGAAGAGAGGGGTCGATGATGTTCGTTCCGGTGACCAGCATCCCTGTCGACGACCAGGACAAGGCCCTGGCGTTCTACACCGAAGCGCTGGGCTTCGTGAAGAAGACCGACATCCCGGTCGGCGACGCCAAATGGCTGACCGTCGTCTCGCCCGACGCACCGGACGGCGTCGAGTTGCTACTCGAGCCGGACGGCAATCCCGGGATTCAGATCGACGGCAAGCCGGCCGCGCAGGTGTACAAGAAGACGCTCTACGACGCGGGCATGCCGTTCACGATGCTCGGCAGCACGGACCTGCAGAGGGACTGCGAGCGGATGAAGAAACACGGGGTCAGGTTCACCCAGGAGCCGACGAAGACCGATTTCGGCGCGCAGGCGGTGTTCGACGACACCTGCGGCAACCTCATCATCCTCACCCAGCAGGACTGACCATCGTGGACGAGAACCGGCATCTGGCGAAGGAGATCGAGCTCGCCGCCACCCCGGAACAGGTCTGGCAGGCGGTCTCCACCCCGGAGGGCATGTCGGTCTGGTTCGTGCCGCACGAGCACACAGGCGAGGAGATCGAAGCAGACTTCGGTGGTGACAACACCCAGGCCGGCCAGGTGCTGGAGTGGGAGCCAGGCAGGCGGGTCGTCTACGGAGCGCCCGGCCCGGACGGCGAACCCCCGATGACGATCGAGTTTCTGGTCGAGGGCAAGGAGGACGGCACCACCGTGCTCCGCCTCGTCCAGAGTGGATTCTTCGGCGGCGACGACTGGGAGGCCGAGTACGACGGCTTCGGCAAGGGTTGGGACATGTTCTTCCACAACCTGGCCGAGTACTTCCGGTACTTCCCCGGGCTGCCGGTGACCAGCGTGGTCGCCACCGGGTTCACCACCCTGTCCGGCGAAACGGTGTGGGCCGGCCTGCTCGCTCGGCTCGGCGCCGCGGATCCGGCGCTCGGCGAGCGGGTGCGCCTCACCCCGGAGGGCCTCGAACCCATCGAGGGCGTGGTGGACCTGCGCGACAGGTTGCTGCTCGGCATCCGCACCGAGCACGGTTTCAGCCGCTTCATGGCCGACGATCTGCACCACATGGTGAGCACGGCTCAGTACTTCTACGGCGTCACGGTGGACCGCGAGTCCCGCACCGCCGCCTGGCAGTCCTGGCTCGACCGCCTCACCGGGAATGAAAGGCCGTGAAGGCGCCCTTCACGGCACTGGCCGGCGCGCACGTACGGAAGTGCTGACGTACTGGAGCGCTGAAGTGCTGAAGTGCTGAAGTGCTGAAGTACTGCCCGGGACAAGCCGGTTCGGTCCGTTCTTTCGTGTTCGCGGTGTTGCACAACCCTTGAGCGGGGTCGTCGGTCTGTTGTGACGACAGTACTGATACGGGGGAAAGGTCCCGACATGCGCACACATCCCTTCCGTTCCGCCGCCTTCGGCACGCTCGCCGCAGTCGCCGCCCTGGGGCTGACGCTTGCCGCGAGCGGCCCTGGCGCCGCCGCCGACGCGGGGAAGAAGACCCGGGCGCCGGGATTCCTGGCCCCGTCCGACCTGCCGCCGCACTCATCCTCGCCCTGGTATGCGGGCAAGGTCACAGCGGGCCTGCCCGATCCGGAGCCCTTCTGCCTGGAAGGCGCCCTGCCCTCCG
Organism: Streptomyces sp.; assembly: GCA_035556995.1. GTDB lineage: Bacteria > Actinomycetota > Actinomycetes > Streptomycetales > Streptomycetaceae > Streptomyces. The sequence continues at coordinate 1,148 of DATMEI010000914.1, read as the reverse complement.
CACGCAGTCACCACCGCGAGTTCCACACCGAGTACGACACCAACGCCACGCAGGTGAGCGTCACTTCGGCCAGCTCTGCCGCTGCGGCCAAGCTGGCGCGCTCACTTGAGAAGACCGTCGCAGGATGCGCAGCGGACTGGCTGCGCGAGACCCCGGGCGGCACCGCCTCCTGGGAGGACTACGGCGCGGTGAACGCGGGCAACGGCGCGCACGTCTACGGCGTGCACACCTCCATCCCGGAATCCGAGCCCGGCGTCCATCTCTTCGGCGTCGGCCGCGACGGCAGGACCGTGACCGTCGTCCGCTGGGCCGAGATGGGCAATCTCGGACATGCTCCGGTGTCCGACTTCAAGCAGACCACCAGGACAGCGGTCGGCAAGCTCAACTGACGGGCCCGCAAGGCCACTTGCTGCGCGTTTGCGGACGACCGGGCTGTCAGCCGTACGTGGCGCGCAGCGCGTCCTCGACGGCCGCGAGTGCGGCGGCCCGGTCAAGGCCGAGCCGCCGTGCGCGCTGTGCGTACGACTGAGCCGCCTCCGCCGCCTCTCTGGCCGCGGCGTCACCGGCTGCGGCGATGTATGTGCCGTGCCGTCCGCGGGTTTCGATCACACCGTCCGACTCCAGCGCGCGGTACGCCTTGGCGACGGTGTTCGCCGCGAGCCCCAGTTCCTCGGCCAGTCCGCGAACTGTCGGAAGTTTGTAGCCCGTCGGCAGATCCCCGCCGCGCGCCTGGCCGGAGATCTGGGCGCGGAGCTGCTCGTACGGGGCGTCCGGCGCGTCCGGGTCGATGTCGATGTGCAACGGCACGTGGTCTCCGGGTCTGTTTTCGGTGCGGCTACGGGTACGGGTGCGGTACGGGGCGCAGTGCGGGGGCGCGTGTTCGGGTACGCGGGCGCGGTGCCGATTCTCCCCCAGGCGGCGGAAAATCAGGAGCCGGTGCCGCCCGTGGCCGCGTAGCGTGCGACGCCATGACGCCGAAGGTCACCGTAGAAGACTTCCGCTCCGAGGACGCCGAGGCTGTCGCCCAGGTCAGGCGTGCCGCGGTGCCGTATCTCGTGTGCAGTGCGGAATCGGTGACGTGGGACGCGACCTCCTCGCCCGCGCGGAAGCACACGAGGTGGCTGGTCGCGCGAGAAGAGCCGGACGGC
>DATMEI010000913.1:0-4612 GCA_035556995.1 Streptomyces sp. | reverse complement strand
CGGGTGAGCTGTATTCGGGGTGGGCGTGGTCGACGTAGAGGCGGGCACCGTTGGTGAGGATCACATTGGCCAGGCCGATGTCCTCGTCCGTGAGCTGGCTCGCGTCGGCGGACTCGCGTGCCAGGTCGAATCCGCGGGCGTCCCGCAGCGGGTTCTCCTCCTCGAAGTCCCAGCGGGCGCGGCGCGCCCGGTGCATCGCCGCAGCGTAGGCGTTGACGATCTGGGATGAGGTGAGCATGGCATTGGCGTTGGGGTGGCCGGGCACGGAGATTCCGTACTCGGTCTCGATGCCCATTACTCGCCGTACGGTCATGCGGCCCTCCTTGCCCGGCGACGGCCCGCCGATGGGCCGCCGCTCAAGTCCCGCCGTGCGATCGGCCCGCGTGCGTTCCGCCCCCGGGCACCGCGCGTAGCGGCACTACGCACGAGCCTAGAACGCACGGACTGAAGTCGGGAGATCACTCAGCGGACTTCCTCAGTCTGCTCAAAACGATCCGGCCACGGGCGCCCGGCCCCCCTGCTTTCGGCGGGGGTCCACCAAGGGCGTCCGCAGCCGGATCGCTGTCTGCTTACAGGTACTGACCGGTATTGGCCACTGTGTCGATGGAACGGCCGGTGTCCGCACCCTGCTTTCCGGTGACCAGCGTGCGGATGTAGACGATCCGCTCGCCCTTCTTGCCGGAGATACGGGCCCAGTCGTCCGGGTTGGTGGTGTTCGGAAGGTCCTCGTTCTCCTTGAACTCGTCCACGCATGCGGCGAGCAGGTGGGAGACGCGGAGACCCTTCTGGTTCTGGTCCAGGTACGCCTTGATGGCCATCTTCTTCGCCCGGCCGACGATGTTCTCGATCATGGCGCCGGAGTTGAAGTCCTTGAAGTAGAGAACTTCCTTGTCGCCGTTGGCGTAGGTCACCTCGAGGAAGCGGTTCTCCTCGGACTCGGCGTACATCTGCTCCACGACGGACTGGATCATGGCGTCGACCGCGGCGTTGGCGTTGCCGCCGTGCTCGGAGACGTCGTCCGTGTGCAGCGGGAGGTTGGCTGTCAGGTACTTGGAGAAGATGTCCTTCGCGGCCTCGGCGTCGGGACGCTCGATCTTGATCTTCACATCGAGACGGCCGGGACGCAGGATCGCGGGGTCGATCATGTCCTCGCGGTTGGAGGCACCGATGACAATGACGTTCTCGAGCCCTTCCACGCCGTCGATCTCGGAGAGCAACTGCGGGACGATCGTGTTCTCGACGTCCGAGCTGACACCCGAGCCACGGGTACGGAAGAGGGAGTCCATCTCGTCGAAGAAGACGATGACAGGGGTGCCTTCGCTCGCCTTCTCCCTTGCCCGCTGGAAGACCAGACGGATGTGCCGCTCGGTCTCACCCACGTACTTGTTGAGGAGCTCGGGGCCCTTGATGTTGAGGAAGTAGCTCTTCCCCTGGGGCTTTCCGGTGACCTCGGCGACCTTCTTGGCCAGCGAGTTGGCAACGGCCTTGGCGATGAGCGTCTTGCCGCAGCCGGGCGGGCCGTACAGCAGAACGCCCTTCGGCGGGCGGAGTTCGTGCTCCTTGAAGAGGTCCGGGTGCAGGTACGGGAGTTCCACCGCGTCGCGGATCTGCTCGATCTGTCCGCGCAGGCCACCGATCTTGGTGTAGTCGATGTCCGGAACCTCTTCGAGGACGAGTTCCTCGACCTCGCTCTTCGGCACGATTTCGAAGACGTAACCGGAGCGCGGCTCCAGCAACAGGGCGTCGCCGGCACGGAGAGTGCTCTCCAGCAGCGGCTCGGCGAGACGAACCACCCGCTCCTCGTCGGTGTGTCCGACGACAAGGGCGCGCTCGCCGTCCTCAAGGACCTCCTTGAGCGTGACGATGTCGCCGGCGCGCTCGAACTCCATGGCGTCGACCACGTTGAGCGCTTCGTTGAGCATCAGTTCCTGGCCGCGCCGGAGCTCTTCGAGTTCGACGCTGGGGCTGACGTTCACGCGAAGCTTGCGGCCGCCCGTGAAGATGTCGGCTGTGCCGTCCTCGTTCGCCTGCAGAAAAACTCCGAAGCCGGCCGGCGGCTGCGCGAGACGGTCGACCTCCTCCTTGAGGGCCACGATCTGATCGCGCGCCTCACGGAGAGTGTTGGAGAGCCGCTCGTTCTGTGCAGAGACACCGGCCAGATTGGTCTGCAGCTCGACGATCCGCTCCTCAAGAATCCGAGTGTGCCGCGGAGAGTCGGCGAGCTTGCGGCGCAGGACGGCGATTTCCTGCTCGAGATACGCGACCTGGCCGGAGGGGTCTTCGGAACCCCGACCGGGCCGGATGCCGCGGTTGATGTCGTCGTCGTGGGCTGCCACGGTCCTCACCTCCTCCAGGGGGAGCTGGACGTTCCTGACCCTACCTGGACCGGTACGGGTTGAAACCCTAGATCACAAAGACTGGCACGGTGTGTCTGATCTTCACCCTTGCGCGCTCCCTCACGCCAGGGAATACCCACCCATCACCATCCGAAAGCGGCCGGTTGTAGGGTCGAGATGGTCAACACCCCTTCGTGGGCGGCAGCTTTCCATCACGAACGCAGGAACGGCAGGCGACAGGATGAGCACCGGGAACGACGCACTCGAGGTCTGGATCGACCAGGACCTGTGCACCGGCGACGGCATCTGCGCGCAGTACGCACCCGAGGTGTTCGAGCTGGACATCGACGGCTTGGCGTATGTGAAGGACGGCGGGGACGAGCTGCTTCAGGACAAGGGCGCCGCGACTCCCGTGCCCCTTCCGCTGCTCAACGACGTCGTGGATTCCGCCAAGGAATGCCCCGGCGACTGCATCCATGTGCGCAGAGTTTCGGACAGTGTTGAAGTCTACGGGCCCGACGCCGAGTAAGTGCGCAGAGTGACGCCAGAGGCACGTTGAGTAGCCAAGAGGGCAGCGGGCAGCGCCCCGTTGCTCCTCAGATGCTTTCGGCGCCGCCCGGGACGGGGGCGGCTTCGAGCATGAACTTCCCGCCCTTCCACTCCCACTTCACCTTCCGCTGCCTGTCCGGGCAGCAGCTCGGGACGGACCGGGAGGAGTAACCCAGGAGCTTCGCGGTGACCGTACGTCCGCGGACCTTCAGGTCCTGGACGGTCATGCGCTCCTTGGTGCGCAGCATCGTGGCCACCACCCGGGGCGTCTCGTCGGGTTCGGCCGCTGCAGCCAGTACGAACAGGGCGTTCGGCGGTGTGCCCGTGCCCGAGTGGCAGCGAACTGACGCGACTGTCTCGCTCCGTCCGTCACCGTCGAAATCCGCCGAACGCTGGTCCACCACATCGACCTTGGCCCTGGGGCCGTTGCCGCAGTCGACCGGGAAACGCGCCTTCTCAGGGTCGGGGCCCGGGGCGGCGGCGGTCGTGGACAGCGCGGACTGGGCGGTTGCGTCCGCGGGCTGGATGAAAGCTGAGGCCCCGACGACAGCGGCGAGCGCGACAGCCGTGCTGAGCCAGTGCACCATGCGGGTACGGGTGTGCGGCAGTTCCGTCACGCCGGGTGACTCCTGTGAGACGTGTGCTTGGGGATGACCAGCATCGTGCCATACGTCACACCGCATCGGAACGCCCGGGTCCGCACTTCTCCCCGCCATTTCTGACGCGTCGTCAACGCGGCGGTCCCGCCACCGAGTTCAGGGCTCGGTGGCAGGGACCTCGATGGGTGCGGGAAGGCGCCTCAGCCGGCGGTGGAGGAGCTGCCGGAGCTCTTGCCGGACGTGCTGCCGGGCCCCGTGTAGTCGTCGCCGTAGGCGCCCTTGGCTGGACGGCGGCGGCGCAGCGGGGGCTCGACACCGTCGGCGAGGCGGCGGGCGGTGAGCAGGAAGCCGGTGTGCCCGATCATGCGGTGGTCGGGGCGTACCGCCAGACCTTCCACATGCCAGTTGCGCACCATCGTCTCCCACGCCTGGGGTTCGTTGAACGTGCCGTGCTCGCGGAGGGATTCGACCATGCGGGCAAGCTGGGTCGTGGTGGCGACGTAGCAGCAGACGATGCCGCCGGGCACCAGCGCCTTGGACACGGCCTCCAGGCACTCCCAGGGGGCGAGCATGTCGAGGATGACACGGTCGACCTCGGGGTCCGAAAGATGGTCCTGGAGGTCCCCGACGGTCAGGGTCCAGGCAGGGTGCGGTTCGCCGAAGTAGCGCTCGACGTTCTTCTGCGCGATGTCGGCGAAGTCCTCGCGCCGCTCGTAGCTGTGCAGCATTCCCTGGTCGCCGATGGCCCGGAGCAGGAACGTGCTCAGAGAACCGGAGCCGACGCCCGCTTCGACGACGCGCGCCCCGGGGAAGATATCGGCCATCGCCAGGACTTGACCCGCGTCCTTGGGATAGACGACGGCGGCGCCGCGCGGCATGGACAGGACGTAGTCGGGGAGCAGGGGGCGCAGCGCAAGGTAGGCGACGTTTCCCGTGGTACGGACGACACTGCCCTCGGGAGCGCCGATCAGCTCGTCGTGCGGGAAGGCTCCCTTGTGCGTGTGGAAGCTCTTCCCTTCTTCGAGCGTGAACGTGTAGTGGCGTCCCTTGGGATCGGTGAGCTGGACCTGGTCCCCGACCTTGAAGGGCCCGCGACGGCGGGCGGCACCGGTCGGTTCGGACATGCGC
>DATMEI010000912.1:0-7204 GCA_035556995.1 Streptomyces sp. | reverse complement strand
AGCTGCCCGGAGGTGAGGAACTGGTCGGCGAGGCAGTGGCGGTGGACAGCGACGGACGGCTCGTCATCGGCACGGAAAGCGGAGTGCAGCGTCCCGTCGCCGCGGGCGACATCGTGCACCTGCGCGGGCACGGTGGCGCGGGGGCGTGAGCGCGGGCGGGGGCGGCGCACCCGGCGGGTGTTCCGCCGAGTCGGTGGCGCATCCCTGATGGTGCGTTCGCAGAGGGGCCTGTTCAGGACACTGCTGCCGTATTGTGGGCACGCGGCGGAGGGGACGCGGATGCAGCGCGTCCCGGTGATCCCCGGAAGATCTCAGCAAGAGAACGGAAGGGCAGTGCGCAGGGACGACCGGACCTGGCGAGGGGCGGACAGTGGCCGACGATGAACCGGACACTCCCGCGTCTACGTCCGAGTCACAGTCGGCGGCGGAACCGGAACCGGGAGCCGAATCGCAGGCAGCGGACGGGCAGCCCGCACCGGACGGACCCGCCTCGGGCACCGCGTCGGACGAAGGCGACGCCGGTGCTGACGGCGGGCAGCAGACGCCGAGCGGGCAGAGCGACCCCGCGGAGACCACCGACGACGACCCCAGCGCGCTGCGCATCGAGGAGCTCATCCTCGGCTCGCACCGTCAGTACACGCCGTTCCAGGCCGCACGCGCCGCCGGCGTCTCCATGGAGCTGGCCTCCCGCTTCTGGCGGGCCATGGGCTTCGCGGACGTGGGTCAGGCACGGGCACTGACCGAGGCCGACGTACTGGCGCTCCGTCGCCTCGCCGGTCTCGTGGAGGCCGGGCTGCTGAGCGAGACGACGGCCGTACAGGTCGCCCGCTCGACCGGGCAGACCACCTCGCGGCTGGCCGACTGGCAGATCGACTCCTTCCTGATGGGCCTCACGGAGCCGCCGGAGCCCGGCATGACGCGCAACGAGGTCACCTATCCGCTGGTGCAGCTGCTGCTGCCCGAGCTGGAGGAGTTCCTCGTGTACGTCTGGCGGCGGCAGCTCGCCGCAGCCACCGGACGCGTCGTCCAGGCCCTGGACGACGAGGAGACCGTCGACCGGCGGCAGGCCATCGCCTTCGCCGACCTCGTCGGCTTCACACGGCTGACGCGCCGTCTGGAGGACGACGAACTGGGCGAGCTGGTCGAGGCGTTCGAGACCACGGCGGCCGACCTCGTCGCCGCGAACGGCGGGCGTCTGATCAAGGCGCTGGGCGACGAAGTCCTCTACGTCGCCGAAGACGCGGGCACGGCAGCCGAGATCGGGCTGCGCCTGATCGAGACCATGGCGAACGACGCGACGATGCCCGAACTGCGCGTCGGCATCGCCTTCGGCACGATGACGACGCGGATGGGCGACGTCTTCGGCAACACGGTCAATCTGGCGAGCAGGCTGACGTCGATAGCGCCCAAGGACAGGGTTCTCGTCGACGGCGACTTCCGGGCGGAGCTCGTGGCCGCCGGCGAAGCGCCGGAGTCGGAGAAGGAGACCGAGGACCTGTCGGGTTACCGCTACGCGCTCCAGCCGCTCTACCAGCGGCCCGTGCGCGGGCTGGGTGTCGTCGAGCCCTGGATGCTGGGACGCCGCTGAGCCCTCTGCGGCTGAGTTCTCCACGGCGGCCTTCACCGGTCCGGCGAGACCGCTCGCCGCCTAGCCGACGCAGAACTCGTTGCCCTCAGGATCCCGCAGCACGACGAAGTAGTAGTCCATGCCGGGCTCATCCACGATCCGGACCACCTCGGCGCCGGCCTCGGTCAGCCGTTCCACCTTGGACGTGGCCCGCTCGATGCGAACGGCCAGCGGGGTCTCACGGCCACCGCCCACGTCCAGATCGAGGTGTACCCGGTTCTTGGTGGTCTTCGGCTCCGGGACCTTCTGGAACCACACACGCGGCCCTCGGCCCAGGGGGTCGACGATCGATTCCGGTGTCTCTCCGGCGCCGTCGGCAAGCTCCTCCTCCGGAACGCCCGTCGCCGTCCAGAAGTCCCGCCAAGTGGCGTGCCCCTCCGGGGGAGGTTCGGGGACGTAGCCCAGCGCCGTGGCCCAGAAGGCCACCAGCCTCTGCGGGTCGCCGCAGTCGACCGTCAGCTGCAACGTGAGATCCATGTCCGGAGTCTGCCGGACGGGTCTGACAGGGCAGGCTGCCCGACGCCCGTGGCGTGACCGTACAGTTGCCCGCGGACATCGGTGAGCGAGCGTTAACCGGAGGCGTCGGATGAGCAGCGTGAGCGAAGAGCGTTACGGGGAGTGGATCGTCGTCCGCAAGGACGCGGGGACCCACGTCGCCGAACTCGTACTGGACCGCCCCGCGGCCATGAACGCCGTCTCCAGCGAACTGGCCGCCCGTCTCGCCGACGCGTGCGCGGACCTCGCCGCGGACCGTGACGTACGCGCCACCGTGATCAGCTCCACCAACGAGCGGGCCTTCTGCGTGGGTGCGGACCTCAAGGAGCGCAACTCCCTCAGTGACGCCGACCTCGGCCGGCACCGTCCGACGGCGCGTGCCGCCTACACCGGCGTGCTGGAACTCCCGATGCCGACCGTCGCCGCCGTGCACGGTTACGCACTCGGAGGCGGGTTCGAACTGGCGTTGTCCTGCGACCTGATCGTGGCCGACCCCAGCGCCGTCGTCGGGCTGCCCGAGGTGTCGGTCGGCGTCATCCCGGGCGGCGGAGGGACCCAGTTGCTGCCCCGCAGGGTCGGCGCCGCCCGCGCCGCCGAGCTGATTTTCTCCGCGCGCAGGGTCGAGGCCGACGAGGCTCAGCGGCTGGGCCTCGTCGACCAGCTGGTGGAGTCGGGCCAGGACCGTGCCGAAGCTCTCGCGCTGGGTGCCCGTATCGCCGGGAACTCACCGGTCGGGCTGCGTGCCGCGAAGCGGGCGCTGCGTACGGGCTGGGGCCTGGACCTGCGGGCCGGTCTGGAGATCGAGGACGCGGCCTGGCGCACCGTCGCCTTCTCGGGGGACCGCGCGGAAGGCGTGGCCGCCTTCAACGAGAAGCGGAAGCCGCAGTGGCCGGGGGAGTGACGGACGCCCGTACGGCGGTGCGTCGGCCAGGAGCAACCCACACGGCAGGGTGCGCCGAACGCTCCTAGCCTGGCCTCATGGGAGAGGACCCACGGTTGCGGGCCGTCGTCGAGCTGGCGCAGTCCATGGCGACCGCGCAGCGCTTCCGCGACGCGCATCCCCGTCAGCCCACGCATCGCGAGGTCGCGCACGCCGCCGCCATACAGGCCTGCGCTGCGATGGACGGTACGTTCGCCGCCGTATCCGCCTGGGACCGGGCGCGCGGACGCCTCGACGTGCTCGTCAACGTCGGGCAGCTCGCCGTGGGCGAGAGCGAGTTCCCCGAGAACGAGTCCTATCCGGTGCACGACTTCCCGGAGATCACCGAGTCGCTGCGTGAGCGGTGGACGCTGGAGGGCAAGGACGAGCCGCAGGCCTGGATCGAGACGGCTGCGGAGCGCTACGGCGTCGCAGCGGGTGTCCCTCTTCATCCGCGCGTGCAGGCCCTGCGCCGCCGGGGCCGTGGCTGCTGCGTCGTCGCGCCGATCGTGCTGCACGGCCGTGCCTGGGGCCAGCTGTATGTGGCCCGCGGCGTCGGGGAGCCCGTCTTCGACCAGTCGGACGCGCATTTCGCGACGATACTGGCCGAGATCATCGCCGCGGGAATCGCTCAGAACGAGCAGCTGGAGGAGGTACGCCGCCTCGCCTTCACGGATCAGCTGACGGGCCTGGCCAACCGCCGGGCCATCGAGGGGAAGCTGGAGGACGGACTTCAGCGGCACCGCGAGGACGGCACCGTGGTGAGCCTCGTCGTCTGCGACGTCAACGGCCTCAAGCGCGTCAACGACGAACTCGGGCACGCCGCCGGCGACCGTCTGCTGGAGCGCTTCGGGATAGTGCTGTCGCTGTGCGGCGCGACGCTGCCGGGGGCGCTGGCGGCGCGGCTGGGCGGCGACGAGTTCTGTCTGCTGACGGTGGGGCCCGACGCGGACCGGGTGGTGAGGGCGGCGGAGGAGGTCTGCCGTAAGGCGGTCGGACTGCAGGCCGGGGACGGAGTCGCATGCGGCGTCGCCTCCACGGGGGACCCGATCGGCCCCGTACGGTCGGCGGCGCGTCTCTTCCGGCTCGCGGACGCGGCGCAGTACCGGGCGAAGGCCGCGCGGGCGCAGCGACCGGTGGTCGCGGGCCGTGACGGCGGCGTGGAAGGCCCCGTGGTGCGGCTTGCCGACGCGTCCGAGGCGGAGGACCAGGGGGTGTCGGAGCCGGTGGGGGACCGCCGCCACTTCCGGGGCCACACGCGCGACGCATCGGATGCTCCGGACGCAACCGAGGCGCCCGGGGCTCCGGACGTAACCGAGGCACCGCATGCTCTGGACGCACCTGACGCGTCACGACGGCCGGGCGGGCGCACGGAAGGGTGAGCTCAGCCCTCCGCGAAGACGCGAAGAGGGGAGTGGAAGGCCCGTGAAAGCAGCTTCTCCGCCTCCCAGTTCGAGGACCCGGTCGTGACAGGGTTCGATTCACTCTCTAGGGTGCCTGAATATGAGTATGCACACCGTGGTGCTGGGAGAGTCCGGCACGATCCCCGAGGACGTCATCGCCGTCGCCCGGGACGGCGCCCGCGTGGAGCTGTCGGCACAGGCGCTGGCCGCCCTCGACGCGTCAAGGCGGCACATCGAGGAGCTGGCCGCGAAACCGGAACCCGTCTACGGCGTCTCCACCGGCTTCGGCGCCCTCGCCGTCCGCCACATCAGCCCCGGTCTCCGCGCGCAGCTCCAGCGCAACATCGTGCGCTCGCACGCCGCCGGCATGGGCCCGCGCGTCGAGCGTGAGGTCGTCCGCGCCCTGATGTTCCTGCGGCTGAAGACCCTCGCCTCGGGACGTACGGGCGTACGGGCCGAGGTCGCCCAGTCGATCGCGGACCTGCTCAACGCGGGGATCACCCCCGTCGTCCACGAGTACGGATCCCTCGGCTGCTCCGGCGACCTCGCACCCCTGTCGCACTGCGCCCTGACCCTGATGGGCGAAGGCGAAGCCGAAGGGCCCGACGGCACCGTGGCACCCGCGGCCGAACTGCTCCACGCGCACGGCATCGCCCCCGTCGAACTCCGCGAGAAGGAAGGGCTCGCCCTCCTCAACGGCACCGACGGAATGCTCGGCATGCTCCTCCTCGCCGGCGCCGACCTCGCCCGCCTCTTCACCTCCGCCGACATCACCGCCGCGCTCACCATGGAGGCGCTGCTCGGCACCGACAAGGTGCTCGCGCCCGAACTGCACGCCATACGGCCGCACCCCGGCCAGGCGGCCTCGGCCGCCAACATGCTGAAGGTGCTGGCAGGTTCGGGACTCACGGGGCACCACCAGGACGACGCGCCCCGCGTCCAGGACGCCTACTCGGTGCGCTGCGCCCCGCAGGTCGCGGGCGCAGGGCGCGACACCCTCGCGCACGCCCTCACTGTCGCGCAGCGCGAGCTGGCCGCCGCCGTCGACAACCCGGTCGTGCTGCCGGACGGACGTGTCGAGTCCAACGGCAACTTCCACGGCGCACCCGTCGCGTACGTACTGGACTTCCTCGCCGTCGCCGCCGCCGATCTCGCCTCCATCGCCGAGCGCCGCACGGACCGCCTCCTGGACAAGAACCGCTCACACGGCCTGCCGCCCTTCCTCGCCCACGACGCCGGCGTCGACTCGGGGCTGATGATCGCCCAGTACACGCAGGCCGCACTGGTCAGCGAGATGAAGCGGCTGGCGGTCCCCGCCTCGGCGGACTCCATCCCGTCCTCGGCGATGCAGGAGGACCACGTCTCCATGGGATGGTCCGCGGCGCGCAAGCTGCGCACAGCTGTGGACAACCTCACCCGCGTCGTCGCCGTCGAGCTGTACGCCGCCACGCGCGCGGTCGAACTACGCGCCGAGGGCGGCCGGTTGACGCCGGCCGCCGCGTCACTCGCGGTCGTACGGGCACTGCGCGAGGCGGGCGTGGAAGGTCCGGGCCCGGACCGCTTCCTCTCGCCCGACCTTGCGGTGTCCGAGGAGTTCGTACGGACGGGGGCGCTGGTGCGCGCGGCTCAGTCGGTGACGGGCGAACTCGTCTGAGACGTACGGACGGCAGCCGCGCGGCGCCGGTGGCGGATGATCAAGGTACCGCCGGCGCCTGCGAGTCCGAGGCCGGCCAGTACGGAGGGCGTGCCGAGGTCGCGGATGTCCGACGGTGCCACGCCGGCGGGCTGCACGGCTGCGGACGGTTCCTGCGGGGCGGTGTGCGCGCTCTGCCCGTGGGCGGCCGAGTTCACCGTGCTTCTCACGCCCGTGCCCGTACCGTCCGGGGCGGCCTTCGCCGTGGGAACGAACCAGAGGGCGCACAGCACCGCACCAGCGGCGGTTGCCGTGACCAGGGAGCGGCGGTGGGCGGACACGGTGGAGAGTCCGATTGCGGGCACGAGGAAGCCCCTTCCGAGTGCTTTGGCGCATGAGCGACGAGCGGTGCGCACACCATGAACTGGCGGCACGGAGGCCGATGTTATAGACAGCCGCGGGTCGTACGGAACCCGCGCCTCCTGTGCGCTTACGCTCCCGTCATGGATGCTGACGAGACACCGCGTTCCGAACCTTCAGGCCCCGGTCCGCACATCCGGCTCCGCGTGGAAATGGTCGTCGAGATCGCCGACGCGGGCGCGCTGACCAGGTCGGCTCTCGAACGCGTAGAGGGCGACGAGCTGATGCCGGACGAAGAACGAGCGCACGCGAGGGAGATCATCGCGGCGGATGCGGGGGAGGCCATCGCCTATCTCGTCGAACCGTTCGATCTCGTGCGAGAACTGCCGGGAGTGGAGCTGGCGCATGCCAGTTGGGGCAGCGAGGAGGTCGGCGAGAACGATCTCGAGGCTCTCGCCGCCTTCGACGACCTCGACGAGGATCTGGACACTGTGGACGAGGCAGAATACGCATCGGGTGGACGCCGGAGCTGACTGCGGCCACAGGCGCCGATCCCGTCTGGACAGGCCCTGAGCAGGCATTTCAACCAGGAGGTCGCGCGGCTGACCTCTTCGTCCCGAGCGGTACGTGTCCTGGGACACAGTTTTGTCACACGTGGAACCGGTCACCAGCCCCAGAGCGTTCTCTTCTGTGGAGCTGGGTCCGCACATGTCCCCTTGGTCCGGCACGGGGGAGTACGCGGTGATTCGGGGAGCTTGGGATTCTGA
>DATMEI010000911.1:0-2239 GCA_035556995.1 Streptomyces sp. | reverse complement strand
CGCGGAAGTCGGCGAAGACCTTGCCCATGATCCTGCTCGTGGCGAGGTCGATCGCGTTCGCCTTGGGCCGGTCCAGGGTGACCTCGAGGATCCCGCCTTCACGCCAGACGTGGATTTCGTCGCTCATGCGCTCTCTCCTTCGGCCATCGGTTCACGCTCCGAGAGGACGGAGCAGGCCGCGGGAGATGATGTGCCGCTGGATCTCCGAGGTGCCGTCCCAGATGCGTTCGATACGCGCGTCTCGCCAGATGCGTTCCAACGGCAGCTCGTCCATCAAACCCATGCCACCGTGGATCTGGATCGCCTCGTCGGCCACCATCGCCAGGACCTCGGTGGCCTTGAGCTTCGCCATCGCGATGTCGCCATCCGAAGCGACGCCCTTGTCGTACCTCCAGGCCGCGTCGAGGGTCAACAGCTCAGCTGCCCGCAGCTCCATCGCCATGTCGGCGAGCTTGAAGGAGACGCCCTGGAAGCGCCCGATCTTCTGGCCGAACTGCACCCTGTCGGCGGCATGCCGGACCGACAGGTCCAACGCCCGTTCGGCGCGGCCCAGACAGGTCGCGGCCACCTGCAGCCGCGTGCTTCCGAGCCACGTGCCTGCCAGGTCGAACCCTCGGCCCTCCTCACCGAGAAGCGCGTCGGCGGGCACGTAGCAGCCGTCGAAGTCGAGGATCGAATTGGTGTACCCGCGGTGGGACACGTTGCGGTAGCCGTCGTGTACGGCGAGCCCGGGGGTGTCGAGGTCGACGAGGAACGTCGACATCGCCTGTTTCCCATCAGCCGGCTCGTCAGACTGGTCATCTGTCCGGGCAAAAAGGATCACGAAGTCGGACTCCTGGGCATGACTGATGAAGTGCTTGGTGCCCTTGATCCGCCAGCCGTCGCCGTCGCGCACCGCTCGGGTGCGCATGGCACGCAGGTCGGAGCCAGCATCAGGCTCCGTCAACGCAAGGCAGTCGCGTCGCTCTCCGCGGATGCTCGGGTAGAGGTAGCGCTCCCTCTGGGTCTCGGTGCCGGCCAGCAGGATGTTGGAAGGCCTCCCGATGCAGGAGTGCAGGGCGTAGTTCGCCTTGCCGAGCTCCTTCTCGAAGAGCACCCCGGTCACGGTGTCGAGCCCGGCCCCGCCCACTTCCTCGGGCATGTTCGCTGCGTGCAGACCGGCCCTGATCGCCTTGGCCGTGATCTGCTCCGCCAGCTCGGGACGGAGCACGCCGGTGCGTTCGACCTCTTGCTCGTGCGGGTAGAGCTCGTGCTCGACGAACGCCTTCGTGGTCGCGACCACGGCCCTTTGTTCGTCGGTCAGCCCGAAGTCCATCACGACACCTTCCCGTCCAGCTGCCCGTCCGACTGCCCGTGCAGTGCTTCTCGTGCCGCGGCCCGCCCCGTGCGCACCGCGCCCTCCATGTAGCCCGCCACCCACTTGTCCGAGCCGCACACGTAGAACGGTGGCTCGTGAGTGCCGTGCAGCGGCCCGACCGCCTCCACGTCGCCGGGCCGCCAGTTCGTGACATATCCCTGCGTCCACGGGTCCGTGCCCCACAAGCGGGTCCACGTCTGGAGTGGCAGCAGGGCTGCATCGCCGTACATCCCGGCGATCTGTTCGAGGGCCTCCCGCGTGCGCGTCTCCGGGTCGCTGGCGGCGAACGCGGCGTAGCGCTCCGGCGGGACGAGCGCGGAGAGCACACCCTCCTGCTGCGGCCAGGTGGAACCGAGCACGCCTTCGCTCTCCGCAAGTGCGTTCTGCCCGGTGTCACGCCAGAACGGCCGGTCGTACGCCGCAACGAACTTGGCGGCCCAGGCGTGCCGTTGGCGGCGCAGCGAGGTGAGCCGCGCGTCGCTGACGCCGGTGATGTCGAGGTCGCGAGCCGGCCCGGAGGGTACGGCGAGCACCACCGCGTCGCTCCGGAACTCCTCACCCGTTGCTGCGGTGACAGTGCAACCCCGCGTTCCGACCGCGATCCGGGAGACCGGCGTCGCAAGGCGTACGTCGCCGAGCCCCGCGGCCATGGTCAGCGCCACGGTGGCAGAACCTTCGGCGACCCGCTGGTTCTCCCACTCCTCCACGTCGTAGGTGGCGGTGCCGCCACCGACTGCTTGTTTGCGCGCGTAGGCGAACATGCTCGTGCGCTCGATCGACCCGTCTGAGAGGCTGAGGTGGACCAGCTCGAACGCCCGCAGCACTGCCGCCGTGGCACCGGTCTCCCGGAGGAGGTCGCCGACGCTGAGCTGGTCGAGCCGA
>DATMEI010000910.1:0-6015 GCA_035556995.1 Streptomyces sp. | reverse complement strand
TTACGACTCCGGCCGTGACCACGCCCGCTTTGCTGAAGTGATCAGGGGTGTTCGTGACGGCCGTCGGATCCCGTTCCACGGGGGTGCTTGACCACAGCGCCGTGCACCGGTCGTTCGGCGCCCGCGCCATGGCGTTCGTGGCGCTGACGAAGCCCCGCATCATCGAGCTGTTGCTGATCACCACTATCCCGGTGATGTTCCTCGCGGCGCAGGGCGTGCCGGACCTGTGGCTGGTGGTCGCCACCTGCGTCGGCGGCTACCTCTCGGCGGGCGGCGCCAACGCGCTGAACATGTACGCCGACCGTGACATCGACGCCCTGATGCACCGGACGGAGAACCGCCCGCTCGTGACCGGGGTGGTCTCGCCGCGTGAGGGACTCCTGTTCGGGCTGGCCCTGACGGTGCTCTCCACGGTGTGGTTCGGACTCCTCGTCAACTGGCTCTCCGCAGCGCTCTCCCTGGGCGCGCTGCTCTTCTACGTGCTCGTCTACACCCTCGTGCTCAAGCGGCGCACCTCGCAGAACATCGTGTGGGGCGGCATCGCCGGCTGCATGCCCGTGCTCATCGGCTGGACCGCGGTGAAGAACGAGCTGAGCTGGGCCGCCGTCGTCCTCTTCCTCGTCATCTTCTTCTGGACGCCGCCGCACTACTGGCCGCTTTCGATGAAGGTCAGGGAGGACTACGCGCGGGTGGGCGTCCCGATGCTGCCCGTCGTGGCGGGCAACACGACTGTGGCCCGTCAGATCGTGCTCTACAGCTGGGTGATGGTCGCCGTCTCGCTGCTGCTGTGGCCGCTGGGCTACGTCGGATGGTTCTACACGAGCGTCGCGCTGGCGGCGGGCGGCTGGTGGCTGTGGGAGGCGCACGCGCTGCACTCCCGGGCGAAGGCGGGCGCGGCAGGCGCGAAGTTGAAGGAGATGCGCCTCTTCCACTGGTCGATCACGTACGTCTCGCTGCTGTTCGTGGCGGTGGCGATCGATCCGTTCCTGCGCTGAGACGCAGCGGCTGACACGTGTGAGGGCCCGGACCTGTGACGGTGGTCCGGGCCCTCACACGTGTCAGCCGACGGCCGGCCCGGCCGTCGGCAGCGCTCAGCCGTTGGACGGGCTCCCGAGCTGGATGCCCGCCATGCGGCTCCATTCGTAGGGCCCCGTCGTCACCTTCGCGGCCATCTCACCGTCGAAGGCTTCGTGCACGGTGATGCCTGCCTGCTCTGTGGCCTGCTTGGCGCACTCCACCGAAGGCGCCATCAGGTCGCCCCAGAACCCGTCCGCGCCGACAAGGACGATACGGGCGCCTGTCTGCCCCACGTAGGCGATCTGGCCCTCCGCGCTGCCGCCGTGCCGCTGCGCGAAACCGGTGATCTCCTTGGCGAGCTTGGCCGCCCGCTTGCTGGTGTCTGCCATGCCGCTGTCTCCCATGAAGGCGATGCTACCGGCGGGTATATCCGGTGGCCACGGCCTGCCCCGGCGGGAGACCCATGCCACATGCCGCGACCGGGCACCGGGCCGCAGGAGGTGCTGGAGGAGTGGGTGACGGAGGGCAACTGCACGGACGGTGCCGCCGCATGCATCTCCCGCCGGATCGCCGGCGGGCCGGCCCGGCAGATCTACGGCTTGGAGGAAGCCGCCGCGGGCTGATCCCGCTGGGCGTCAGCAGGAGCCGGAACAGGGGCAGTTGCGCGCTCGGTGACCTCTGTGACGCCGGGCCCTGCCGTGCCGGACTGCTGCTCCGCGGTGCCGTCCACGGTGCCATCCGCCGGCAGCCCCCGCTCACGCAGCGACCACAGGAGCCGCAGCACAGCCACCCACACCAGCGCCGCACCCAGCAGGTGCAGACCCACCAGGACCTCGGGAAGCTCCGTGAAGTACTGGACGTAACCGATGACGCCCTGGCCTAGCAGGACGAGCATCAGCTCACGCGTCCGCCTGAGCGGACCGGACGGTGCGTCGACGGTGCGCAGTACGAGCCACAGCGCGAGCGTCAGTGCGATCACCAGCCAGGCGAGGCCGGCGTGCACCTGCGCGACGGTCTTCCAGTCGACCGGCATGCGCGGCACCTTGCTGCTGTCGCCCGCGTGCGGTCCGGCACCGGTCACGACGGTGCCCGCGACGACCAGGGCGCCGGAGAAGAACGTCAGCACCTGCACGAGCTGCTTGACCGGCTTGCCCACCAGCGGACGGGGTTGTACGTCGCCCTCACGGGCGCGCACCCAGGTCAGCGTGGTGACGGTGAGCAGCCCGGCGGCGAGCAGGAAGTGACCCGCGACGGTGTACGGGTTGAGTTCGGTCAGCACCGTGATGCCGCCGACGACGGCGTTGCCCATCACGAGCCAGAACTGCGACCAGGCCAGCCGGCTCAAGCCGCGTCGGCGGGGCTTGGCGGCACGTGCGGCGACGATGGCCCAGCCGACGGCCGCGCTGAGCACGTACGTAAGCATCCGGTTGCCGAACTCGATGGCGCCGTGCACGCCCATCTCCGAAGTGGCGTACAAGCTGTCGCTGCTGCACTTCGGCCAGGTTTCGCAGCCCAGCCCGGAGCTGGTCAGCCGTACGGCGCCACCGGTCACGATGATGAAGACGCTCATGACGAGCGCCGCGAGAGTGGCCCGCTGGAGCGTGCGCTGTGACGGCGTCCAGCGCGCGGCGATGTACGCGATGGGGTTGCGGACGACTTCGAGCAGATTCGGCACGAGGACATCGTACGGCGGCGCTTGTGCGCACTTTCACGAGGGGCCCGTCCCCGGAGTCACCCCTGTTCGGAGCCGGGTTCGCGCCCGGTCACACCCGCTGTCACTCCCACTTGAAGAAGCGCGCCGCAGCGGCCAGTCCGGCCACCGCCCAGGCGGCCAGCACGCCCAGATCGCCCCAGGGGATGGCCGCCCCGTGCTGCAGCACCCCGCGCAGACCGTCGGACAGCGCGGCGATCGGCAGGAGCTGGAGTACGCCCTGCACCGCGCCCGGGAACTTCTCCAGCGGCACGATGACCCCGCCGCCGACCAGCAGCAGGATGAAGACCAGATTCGCTGCGGCGAGGGTGGCCTCGGCCCGTACCGTCCCGGCCAGCAGGAGCCCGAGACCGGAGAACGCGGCGGTGCCCAGGAGCAGCAGCAGCGCCACTGCCGCGGGGCTGCCGTGCGGCGTCCATCCGAGGGACAGGGCGACCGCGGTCAGCAGCAGCACCTGAAGCAGCTCGATGACCAGCACCGAGCACGTCTTGGCCGCCATCAGTCCCCAGCGGGGGAGGGGTGAGAGGGCGAGCCGCTTGAGCACGCCGTAGCGGCGCTCGAACCCGGTGGCGATGGCCTGCCCGGTGAAGGCGGTGGAGAGGACGGCCAGCGCCAGGATGCCGGGGGCCAGGAAGTCGACGCGCTTGCCGCCGCCTGTGTCGACGATGTCCACGGCGCTGAAGAGCACCAGCAGCAGTGCCGGGATGACCACGGTGAGCAGCAGCTGCTCACCGTGGCGCAGCAGCATGCGGGTCTCCAGCGCGGCCTGTGTGCGGATCATGCGCCACAGTGGGGCAGCACCCGGTGCGGGAGTGAAGGTGCCGACGCTCACGAACGGAACTCCTTGCCGGTGAGTTCGAGGAAGACGTCCTCAAGGGTGCGGCGCTCGACGGAGATGCGTTCGGGCATGACGCCGTTCTGCGCACACCACGAGGTGACGGTGGCCAGCAGCTGTGGGTCGACGGTGCCGGTGACTCGGTAGCCGCCCGGGACGAGCTCCGCCGCGGCGGTGTTGTCGGGCAGCGCCTTGAGCAGCGAGGCCAGGTCGAGCCCGGGGCGTCCCGTGAAGCGCAGCGAGTTCTCCGCGCCACCGCGGCACAGCTCCTCGGGGGCGCCCTGCGCGACGATCCGGCCGCCGTCGACGATGACGACGTCGTCGGCCAGTTCCTCGGCCTCGTCCATGTGGTGCGTGGTCAGCAGGACGGTGACGCCGTCGTTGCGCAGTTCCTTCACGAGGTCCCATGTGGCACGGCGGCCCTGCGGGTCGAGTCCGGCGCTCGGCTCGTCGAGGAAGACCAGCTCAGGCCGTCCGACGACGGCCATGGCCAGCGCGAGCCGCTGCTGCTGTCCGCCCGAGAGCCGCCGGTAGGGCGTACGACCGCAGGTGTCCAGGCCGAGTCCGTCGATGAGCGAATCCACATCGAGCGGGTGCGCGTACAGGGCTGCCATGTGGAGCAGCATCTCCTCGGCCCGTGCCCCCGAGTAGACCCCGCCGCTCTGCAGCATGACGCCGATGCGGGGGCGCAGCTGCGAGGCCTGGGCTACAGGGTCGAGCCCGAGTACCCGCACGGTGCCGCTGTCGGGACGGCGGTAGCCCTCGCAGGTCTCGACAGTGGTGGTCTTGCCCGCGCCGTTGGGACCGAGGACGGCGGTGACGGTGCCCTGCTGGACGTACAGGTCGAGACCGTCGACCGCTCTCTTCGCGCCGTACCGCTTCACCAGCCCAGTGACCTCGAGCGCGCCTCCGCTTCCCATATGGGGGAGTCTAAGGAGCCGGATGTGCCTCCCGTTGCCGGGGTTGAGGAATCAAGCCAGAACCGCTTGTACGGCCCGCTGGGGCCCTTTGGGAGGTGACAAGTAAGGCTCCCCTTACGTGACGTACCGCATCCCGGCAGGTCAGAAGGCGGCTTGCCGCGTCCCGCGGAATTACGCAACAATGGCGTTGTGAAAAAGACGGCTCAGGGACAAGAGACGCGAGCGGCGGCCGTACCGGCCGCCGACGGCTCTGCTGTGTCCGGAGCCGCGGCGGGTGCGGGAACCCAGGAGGAGCAGCACGGCACGCGGAACAGGGTGGCACGTTCCATCCTCGACCACGGCCCCTCCACCGCTGCCGAACTGGCGCTGCGCCTTGAACTGACGCAGGCAGCCGTCCGCCGTCACCTCGACTCGCTCGTGAGCGAGGGAGTCGCCGAGGCCCGCGAGAAGCGGGTCTACGGTTCGCGGGGCCGGGGCCGGCCTGCCAAGGTCTTCGCACTCACGGACTGCGGCCGGGACGCCTTCGACCAGGACTACGACAAGCTGGCCGCGGACGCCCTCCGCTGGATAGCGAAGAGCGCCGGAGGCGGCGAGCGCGGTGACGCCGCGGTCGCGGATTTCGCCCGGGCACGCGTGGCCGAACAGGCCGAGCAGTACCGCCGTGCGCTCGACCGCGTCCCGCCCGAGGAGCGCACCAGGGCGCTGGCCGAGGCTCTGTCGAAGGACGGGTACGCTGCCACTGCGCGCAGCGCGCCCGCCTCATCCGGAGAGCAGCTCTGCCAGCACCACTGCCCGGTGGCTCACACCGCTGAGCAGTTCCCGCAGTTGTGCGAGGCGGAGACGGAGGTCTTCTCCCGCCTGCTCGGCACCCACGTTCAGCGACTGGCGACGATCGCTCACGGCGACGGGGTGTGCACCACCTTCGTCCCGCAGACCGTTCCCCCGCCTTCGGCGGGGAGACCCCGAGACGCGTCCGCGCCGCCGGCCGGAGCCACCACCGAGACCACCAGCAAGACGAGCAACGCCACCACAGCACCTGCGAACACCGCCGGGAGGAACCCCGAATGACCTCTCCTACGGAGACTGCTCACCCGGAGCTCGATGGACTGGGCAAGTACGAGTACGGCTGGTCCGACTCCGACACGGCCGGTGCCACCGCGAAGCGCGGCATCTCCGATGAAGTCGTCCGCGACATCTCGGGGAAGAAGAACGAGCCGGACTGGATGCTGAAGCTCCGCTTGAAGGGGCACAGGCTCTTCGAGAAGAAGCCCATGCCCAACTGGGGCTCGGACCTCTCGGGCATCGACTTCGACAACATCAAGTACTTCGTGAGGTCCACGGAGAAGCAGGCCCAGACGTGGGAGGACCTGCCCGAGGACATCAAGAACACCTACGACAGGCTCGGCATCCCGGAGGCGGAGAAGCAGCGTCTGGTCGCCGGTGTCGCGGCGCAGTACGAGTCGGAGGTCGTCTACCACCAGATCCGTGAGGACCTGGAGGAGCAGGGCGTTCTCTTCCTGGACACCGACACG
>DATMEI010000909.1:0-8022 GCA_035556995.1 Streptomyces sp. | reverse complement strand
CGAGGCCAACATGGCCAAGCTCCTTGCGGCGGACGCCTCGTGGGAAGCCGCGAACGCCGCGCTGCAGACGCACGGCGGATACGGCTTCACCGCCGACTACGACATCGAACGCAAGTTCCGCGAGACCCGGCTGTACCAGGTCGCGCCTGTCTCGACCAACCTCATCCTCTCCTACATCGGCCAGCACGTACTGAAGATGCCGCGGTCGTTCTGAGCCATGGGCGCGCATACACGAAGGGAGGCAACGGACGGATGAACTCACGCCCCGACTACGGACTGGTCCTGTGCAGCCAGTTCATGCCCGGCGAAGACACGGTGGCGCGCTTCGGCGAGCAGGTGGAACAGGTGCGCTTCGCACGCGACGCCGGGTTCTCCTCGGTGTGGGCGACGCAGCACTACCTCGCCGACCCGTTCCAGTACCTGCACCCGCTCGCCGTGCTCTCACGGATCGTTCCCGAGTCCGGTGACATGAGAATCGGCACGGCGATCACCCTCATGGCGCTCGGCAACCCCGTCGACCTCGCCGAGGAACTCGCCACCCTGGACATCATCAGCGGCGGACGTCTCACCGTCGGGGCCGGACTGGGCTACCGCGACGTGGAGTTCGACGCCTTCGGAGTGCCGAGAGAGGCCCGGCTCCGCCGCTTCCTGGACAACCTCGACCTCGTCCGCCGGCTGTGGACCGAGGACGAGGTGACCTTCAGCAACGACGCCGTGAAGCTCGACGGCGTCCGCCCGGTCCTTCGCCCCGTCCAGCGTCCCCACCCGCCCATCTGGCTTGCCGGGCACACCGACAGCGCTCTGCGGCGCACCGCCAGGATGGGCTTCCCGTGGATCGCCGCGGCCGCGCACGTGGACCGTGACTACCTGCACCAGCAGGTCGCCACGTACAGGAACGCATGCGCGGAGGCCGGCCGTGCCGACGCCGGCATCCAGGTGCTTCAGGAGATCTACGTCGGCGCAAGCGACGAGTCGGCCGTCGAGGACGTACGCGCCGCGCTGAGCGCGAAGTACGAGGCGTACCGCGCATGGGGGCAGGACCAAGTGCTGCCCGGCTCGCAGAGTTTCGACGTGGAGTTCGACAGGCTGCGGCAAGGCCGCTTCATCCTCGGCAGCGCCGCAACGTGCCGTGCGCAGCTCGCCGATCTCATCGACCACGTCGGTCCCGGAAACATCCTGCTCCGCCCGCAGTGGCCCGGAATGCCGCAGGAGCAGGTCATGGCCAGCTTGAAACGTCTTACGGACGAGGTACTGCGATGAACAGAAAAGCGATCGGGCGGCGGAGTTTCCTCTCCGCGGCGGGCATGGGTCTGACCGCGGCCGGGTTGTCCGGCGGACTGTCCGGATGCGCTCCGGCAAGCGCCGGATCAGGAGGCAAGTCCACGGTGGCGACGTACATACCGTCGTCCTACAGCGATCTGTATCCCGGCATCGAGAAGTTCACCGAAGTCGCGGCAGAGCGAAGCAAAGGGCGGCTGTCCCTGGACATGTACGACTCCGGCACCCTGCTCGGTGCGGAGCAGCTGCTGCCGGGACTGATGGGCGGCGTGGCCGACATCATCGTCCAGACGAGCTCGTATGTGTCCTCGACCTACCCGGTCCTGGGCGCCATGGAGTTGCCGTTCGTCACCGACGACTACCCCAAGCTCCGCCGGGCCGTCGCGCCGGGCAGCCCGCAGTTCGAGCTGATCAACAAGAAGCTGAAACCGAAGGGAGTGCGCATCCTCGGCGGCATGCCCACGACCTTCGAGTACCTGTGGACGGTCGACAAGCCGATTCGCAAGCCCGAGGACGTACGCGGGATGCGCCTCCGGGTCGCCGGCGAGATCGAGGGCGAGACGGTGAAGGCGCTCGGAGGAGCTCCCGTCACGATGGGTTCCGCGGAGGTCTACGAGGCGATCGAGCGCGGAACCATCGACGGGATGATGAGCTACGTCGGCACCGTCATATCCCGGGACCTGCAGACCGTCATCAAGTACGGAACGGTCGGGCACTTCGGCGCGTACACCGTCGACGCCTACTGCCGCGCGGACTGGTACGAGCAACAGGATCCGGTGGTGCGGGAGGCACTCGACGCCGCCGGCCGCGCGATCTACGGCGCGGGAACCGACAACATGATCAAGGTCCATACCTCGGACTACCTGCCCAAGGTGGAGGACGAGGGAGTGGAGCTGATCAGGCCCGACGCCGCCGGAAGGGCCGCCTTCCGCAAGGCCGTCGCCCCGGTGTACGGGCGGTGGAGGAGCCATCTCGCAGATGACGCCACCGCCGACCGCGCCGTCGAGTCCATCCGGAAAGCATGAGGGGCCCGGCATGAGTGCACTGAACACAATCCGGAAGTACGTGCTTGCGTGCGCACTCGGTCTGGCGGTCGTCTCCATGGCGGTCGTCGGGCTGATGATGGCGACCATCACCTACGACGTGATCGTCCGCTTCACGTTCTCCGCCCCCACGGACTGGGCGTTCCCCCTGAACGCCGCCGGGGTTCTCGTCTCGACGTCGCTGGCGGTCCCGTATCTCTACGCCAAGGGCCAGCACATCTCGATGGACCTTCTGCACCGGTCCCTTCCCGGTACGACGCGCAGGGCCGCTGACCTGATCACCGCGGCGGCGACGGCGTTCCTCGGTCTCGTCCTCGCAGTCACCGCGTTCCGTGCGATGACCGTGGCGGCCGAGGGCGGACTGACCGGGTCGGGCACCTTCAGCATCCCCTTGTGGATCCCCGATGCCGTGCTGTTCGTCAGCGGTGTCCTGCTGGTCCTCGTGGCCGTGCTCTTCCCGCCGGGTGGACCGGCAGAGGACACGGACACCGAACAGCCCACCGGGGCTTCCGCCTCCGGCGAAGGAGAGCCGAACTCATGATGTCCGACGCCGTTGTCTCCGCCCTCGCGGTCGTTCTCCTCCTCGCCCTCATCGCGCTGCGAACGCCGATATTCGTGGCCCTCGCCGTCTCGGGCATCGCAGGCCTGATCGGCATGAATGGCCTCGCCGGGGTGGAGTTGGTTCCACTTTCACTGGTCGCGCAGCTGCAGAACTACGCACTGGTTGCGGCTCCGCTCTACATCCTGCTGGGAGAGGTGCTCGCGGTCAGCGGCCTCGGACGCGACCTGTTCGGCGCGGCCTACCGCTGGTTCAACCGGGTCCCCGGAGGCCTCGGCGCCTCTGCGATCGGGTCGTCGACCGTGTTCGGTGCGATGTCCGGTGTGAGCATCTCCTCCGTGGCGGTGATCGGCCGGATGGCCGTCCCGGAGATGCTCAGCCGCGGCTACCGGCCCGCCTTCGCCAGCGGCACCGTGACGGCTTCCGGCGCCCTGGCCATGCTCATCCCGCCGAGCCTGATGTTCATCCTCTATTCGTCGGTGACGGGCGTGAGCATCGCCCAACTCTTCGCCGGCGGACTGATACCCGGCCTGCTGCTCGCCGCGTTCATGATTCTCTACGTGGTCCTGCGGGCGAAGACCGCACCGGCCAACGCACCTGTCACCGAAGAGCGCTTCACCTGGCGGGAACGCTTCGCCGCGCTCGCGAAGATCTCGCCGGCGCTCGGGCTCATCATCCTGGTCCTCGGGTCGATCTACACCGGCCTCGCGACCCCGACCGAGGCCGCCGCCGTCGGCGCCCTGGCGGCGTTCGGGGTGACGGGGCTGATCTACAAGAAGCTGGGCTGGGCGAATCTGAGGACGATCTTCGCGTCGACTGCCCATGTGAGCGCGTCCGTTCTGGTCATCGTCGGCGCGGCCTTCGTCTTCACGCAGATGCTCGTGGTGGCCCGGATTCCCGATGCGGTGACCGGCTTCGTGGCGGGCCTGGACGTGTCGCCCTATCTCGTGATCGCGGCGATCATGATCGTGCTCGTACTGCTCGGATGCCTCGTCGACGCCGCGTCGCTGCTGCTCGTCGTGACACCGATCCTGGTGCCCGCGATCGAAGAACTGGGCTTCGACCCCTTGTGGTTCGGAGTGCTGCTGGTGGTCAACCTGGAGATGGCGGTGATCACGCCACCGGTCGGGCTGAACCTCTACACCATGAAATCGGTGGTGCCTGAACTGGACCTCTCCGACATCTTCCGCGGCATCATGCCCTACCTCGCGATCGAAGCGGGAATGCTGGCCCTGGTGACAGCCGTACCCGAACTCGCCACGTGGCTCCCGGGGTTGATGCAGTGATCGCCGCACTCGCGGACTGGGCAGCCGCGCTCGACCCCGATGACGCCGACGAGGAACTCGCCCGCAGAGCACTGGTGGACACCGTGGCCGTGACCCTGGCTGCAGCCGGTGACCCCGTCGTCGAGCTGACCAAGGGGCTCCCGGAGCCGCTGCGTTGGGCCGCCATCGGGCACGTACTGGACTTCGACGACGTGCACCTGCCCTCCACCTCGCACATCAGCGTCGTCTGCGCCGGGGCGACACTGGCGGCGGGGGGCGGCTCCAGGGCGTACCTCGCCGGGGCGGGCGTCATGGCACGGCTGGGGACGGCCCTCGGCTGGAGCCACTACCGCAGCGGCTGGCATGCGACCTGCACCGCCGGTGCACCGGCCGCAGCGGTCGCCGCCGGGCTCTCGCTCGGCCTGGACGCGGACGGCCTCAAGCGGGCCATGGCACTCGCCGTGCCCGCCGCGGGCGGAGTGCAGCGCTCCTTCGGCACCTCCGGCAAATGCCTTCAGGTCGGATTCGCCACCGACGCCGGGGTGCGCGCGGCACGGCTCGCCGCAGCCGGCGCGTCGGCCGACCCCTCAGTTCTGGACCAGTGGTTCGAACTGGTCGGCGGTTCCCGGGAAGTCGACCTCTCCGGTCCCGCCGTCCCGCAGCAGCTGGCAGTCAAGCTGCACCCGTGCTGCTACGCGATGCAGCGGCCCATCAGCGCGGCACGCACACTGCGACGAGACGGACTCGACCCCGGGAGCATCTCCCGGATCGTCGTCACCACACCCGAGGCCGGCATGCAGCCGTTGATCCACCACGACCCCCGCAGCGGACTCCAGGCGAAGTTCAGCATGGAGTACGCCGTGGCGACGGCCCTGCTCGACGAGTTCCCCGGCCTCGCGGAATTCACCGACGCCGCCGCCTCACGTCCCGCAGTGCGGGCTCTGACCGAGCGGACGGAGGTACGGGCCGTACCCGGCGGCGGGGACGACCTCCTGGCGGGCGAGACGGGGATCGTGCTCGAACTGTCCGACGGCACAAAGGCCGAGGCGGCGCTGGACCTGCCGCAGGGCCACCCCCGACGTCCCGCCACCGACGCCGAACTCGCAGCGAAGGTGACGTCGTGCGTCGGTGAGGACCGGGCGGAGGAGGTCACGGGTCTGTCCTGGGAGGCCGCCGGGTCACTGCTGCGGACTGCCTTTCCCGGCGGCTGAGCCGGGGCGGCCGGTGATCCAGTCGTAGGCCTGCCGCGCGTCGAACTCGCCCTGTCCGCCCGCGAAGAGCAGCCCGGCCGAGGCGAACGCCGGGTCCCCTGCGGTCTCCGGAACGTAGGGGACGGCAACGCACCGCATCCCGGCCCGGCGTGCCGCCTCCGCGCCGGGCGGCGCGTCCTCCAGCACGACGCAGTCCGCAGGCTCCACGGCGAGCCGCCGTGCGGCCTCCAGGAAGACGTCGGGCTCCGGTTTGCCGTGGGCGACCTCCTCCGCGGAGACCTGAACGGGCAGCATGCCGCCCAGCCCCACCCCTCCGAGTACGGCCTCGATGGCTGCCATCGACGAGCCGGACGCGACCGCCGTCGGGTGCCCGGCGGCGTGCAGCCGCTCCACCAGCTTCTGCATCGCGGGGAACACCCGCGTGGAACGGGCGGCCAGTTCGAGATAGGTGCGGTTCTTCTCGGCGACGAGCTGCTCGACCGAGGCGTCGATGCCGTGCTCCCGGCGCAGCGTCTCCATCGTCTCCCACGTGCTGATGCCGATGAACCGGGTGTGTCCCCGCCAAGTGAAGTCCGGTGCGCCGTGCGCGGCCAGTACGCGGCGGCCCGCCTCGTAGTAGAGCGGCTCGCTGTCCACGAGGGTGCCGTCGAGGTCGAAGATCACAGCGGTGGGGCGGGAGTTGTTCATGCACACCAGGGTGTCAAGAAGATCCGGAAGCCGTTGCACGGGAGGCGGATGTCCGCCGAGAGCGCTCCCGCTCCCAAGAGCCCGCTGCTACGGTCGGCCAAGATCGCGAGTAGTCCAAGGGCGGGTCGAACCGGCCCCGGCGAAAGGGTGCAGGGCAGTGAATGGTGACGTGAGCGGACACTGGGCGGACCGGGCGTACATCGGATCATTCACCTCGGCGGGCGGCCGTGGCATCACCACCGCCTCCATCGACGCTGCGAGCGGGGCCCTGACGGAGCTGCACCACACCGAAATGCTCGTCCCCGACCCGTCCTACCTCGCACTGACCGAAGGTCCGGGCGGGCGCGGCAGCACCGGCGGGCATCTCTACGCGGTCAGTGAGCGTGACATCGGCGGCGCAGCAGCCTTCTCCCTCGCCGACCGGGAGAGACCCGCGCTGCTCGGCGACCCCACACCGGTGAAGGGCGGAGGGCCCACCCACCTCACCATCGCCGCCGGTCACCTCGTCACCGCCAACTACGGCACAGGCAGCATCAGTGCGCTGCCTGTCCGCGCCGACGGCACCCTCGGCAGCCCGGCATCCGTGCACATGCACTCCGGCAGCGGTCCTGAGAAGGCCCGTCAGGAAGGACCCCACGCACACGCCGTCGTGCCCGACCCGTCCGGACGGTGGCTGCTGGCAGTCGACCTGGGCACCGACTCGGTGTGGGTCTACGACCTCCGCGACGCCGGCCCGGAGGGTGAGTCGCTGCCGCAGACAGAGGCGGAGCTGCGCCCCGGCACCGGGCCTCGGCACCTCGCCTTCCATCCCGGCGGTGCGCACGCTTACGTCGTGAACGAGCTCGAATCCACGGTCACGGTGTGCCGTTGGGATGCCGTGAACGGCCGCCTGGAAAGGACGGGGGAGACGCGTACCGTTCCGGAGAACGCCTCGCAGGAGCGCAACTACCCCTCCGAGCTGGTGGTTTCCGCTGACGGCCGGTTCGCCTGGGCAGCCAACCGCGGCCACGACAGCATCGCGGTCCTCGCCCTCTCTGCAGCGGGTGACGCCATGGAACTGACCGGCACCGTTCCCTGCGGCGGTCACTGGCCCCGCGACCTCGCCCTGCACCCCTCGGGCCGCTGGCTCTACGCCGCCAACGAACGCTCGGGCGACGTCACCTGGTTCGACATCGACCAGGCTTCCGGCACTCCGCATCGCGCGGGCTGTCTCGTCGCCCCGGCCGCGAGCTGCGTGGTCTTCGGCTGAGCGGCGCCGTGGCGACCGGCCGGCCGCGACCGGCCGGGATCACTCCCGGCAGCCGCGATAAGGCCGTACAGCCGGTCTCCTGATGGCCATGCAGCGCCCGCGTCACCGCCTGAGCGCCGGCGCCCTCACGGGCACCGCACACTCCTCCGCGACGCACGCGACGGCCGGGCCCGGACAGGGCCTAGCGTGCCGCCATGCCCTGCGGTGACTGCTGCTGGCCGAGGCCGATCTTGGCCGCATACGTGGACGCCACCAGCTTGCCCACAGCCGGGTAGGCACCCAGCGGCTCCGCAACCGCGCAACCCGCCTCCTGCGCCGCCACGTCCAACAGCCCTTCGGGGACCTCCGGTCCGATGAGGCAGGGCGCAACGGCCAGCTGCGTGGAACCCGACTCCCGCAGCTGCTCGGCGATACGGGCCACGGCCCCGGCCTCGTCCAGACCCGCCGCGAGCACCGGTACGGCGAGGCGTGCCGCGAGCAGCATGCCGGTGATCCCGGCCGCCTGCACCGCCTCCTCCCCGCCGACGGTGGCGAGGACGATGCCGTCCGCGGCGGTCGCGACAGTGAAGAGCCGGGCACGGTCGGCACGCGCCAGCCCTGCCTCGGAGAGCTTCACATGCACGCCCTCGGCGAGCAGCGGGTGCGGACCCAGCACATCGGTGAGTTCCGCTCCCGTACCGCTGGAGAGCACTGCCTGCCGTATCTGCCGCATCTGCGCCGCGTCCGGGCC
>DATMEI010000908.1:0-2068 GCA_035556995.1 Streptomyces sp. | reverse complement strand
CTCTCGGCGAGATCATGGACACGATCGAGCGGGCGCTGCGCGACTGACCGCTTCGCGGTCTGCGGCCGTGCCGGCGGCGCGTTGCGGTGCGTTTGCGGTGCACGGCACCGCCGGGCCGCGGCGGATCGCTTCCGCCGCCGTCGCGGCGAATGCCCACGCGCGCCACCCCGGCCGGGCACCAACTCCCCACCGCAGCACAAAGATTCTCCACGTCAGGGGAAACGACGGCAGAGGCCGCCCGCCGCAGCCCGCCGCGACGCGGAGCGCACCGCACCGCCGCGGAGCTGCGGCCCGCTTCCCACCGTGGCGGCGGGCCGCAACCGGCACAACTCCGCACCGCGACAACGCGGTGCGCGGCACGCAGCGACCACCTGCCGTGCCCGCCCCACGCCGTGGCACGGCGCGCACGGCCCCGCCGCGCAGCGGCGGCCCTTCCGCCCGCCGTCGCGGCGGACCGCGCCCGGGAGGCAGCCACGCAGCGCAGGCGGCTGCGCCGTCGCGATCGGGCGGGCATGGCGCCGCCGAACCACACCGCACCCGCCCGGGCCACGGGCGCTGCACAGCACCGCCCAGCACAGCGAAGCGCTCATGCGTGCACGCCCAGGTGACAAACGAGAGAAATTCTTGGCACGCAGTGTCTTGTGCGCTGGCACTGGGTGTCATACCTTGGTGCTCGTCCGGGCGCTGTCCCAACGGCACCACCCCCGTATGTGTCCGGACGCCTGCGTCACAGGCGACCCCGCGCTCACCAGCGCTGCCGAAGAGCATCACCCGCCGAACCGACGGCACTGCCTCACACCCGACGACCCTCAAGCGTCTCCTTCCTCGCGCTTCGCCGGAGGCAATACCGTGAACAAGATCCTCGACGCGATCCTCGCGTCAGACACAACCGCAGACGACTTCGCCAACCTGCCTCTCCCCGAGGCGTACCGCGGAGTGACCGTCCACAAGGACGAGGCCGAGATGTTCGACGGTCTCCCCTCCCGCGACAAGGACCCCCGCAAGTCGCTCCACCTCGACGAGGTGCCCGTGCCCGAACTGGGCCCCGGCGAGGCTCTGGTGGCCGTGATGGCCTCCTCCGTCAACTACAACTCCGTGTGGACCTCGCTCTTCGAGCCCGTGTCCACCTTCGCCTTCCTGGAGCGGTACGGGCGCCTCTCGCCGCTGACCAAGCGGCACGACCTGCCCTACCACGTCATCGGCTCCGACCTCTCGGGCGTCGTGCTGCGTACGGGCGCGGGAGTGAACTCCTGGAAGCCCGGCGACGAGGTCGTCGCGCACTGTCTGTCCGTCGAGCTGGAATCGGCCGACGGCCACAACGACACGATGCTCGACCCCGAGCAGCGCATCTGGGGCTTCGAGACCAACTTCGGCGGCCTCGCGGAGATCGCTCTGGTCAAGTCCAACCAGCTCATGCCCAAGCCCCGCCACCTCAGCTGGGAGGAGTCCGCATCACCGGGGCTCGTCAACTCCACCGCCTACCGGCAGCTGGTCTCACGCAACGGCGCCGGCATGAAGCAGGGCGACAACGTCCTCATCTGGGGTGCGAGCGGCGGACTCGGCTCGTACGCGACGCAGTTCGCGCTCGCAGGCGGCGCCAACCCGGTCTGTGTGGTCTCCAGCGACCAGAAGGCGGAGATCTGCCGCCGGATGGGTGCCGAAGCGATCATCGACCGGAACGCCGAGGGCTACAAGTTCTGGAAGGACGAGCACAACCAGGACCCCAGGGAGTGGAAGCGCTTCGGCAAGCGCATCCGCGAACTGACGGGCGGCGAGGACGTCGACATCGTCTTCGAGCACCCGGGGCGCGAGACGTTCGGCGCGAGCGTGTACGTCACACGCAAGGGCGGCACCATCGTGACCTGCGCGTCCACCTCCGGCTACAACCACAGCTATGACAACCGCTACCTGTGGATGTCGCTGAAGAGCATCGTCGGCTCACACTTCGCCAACTACCGGGAGGCGTGGGAGGCCAACCGCATGATCGCCGAGGGTCGGGTGCAGCCCTGCCTGTCGGCCGTCTTCCCGCTGACCGAGGTCGGCGACGCCGCCCTCCAGGTGCACCACA